>CAYQRA010000297.1:0-8007 GCA_964419315.1 uncultured Saprospiraceae bacterium
CTGTTCGTTACGACTTACAAGTCGTAGACGGATTAACGTTGAGGTCTCCGACCTCAAGTTCTAAGTATTCTATAAATTCTACTCAACAAGGAGTGGTGTCGGTCAGGAGACCTACACTTAGATCCGCGTATTACCGAAGGTAATAGCGAACAACCGTATTTACATTTTAATGGTAGTCCCGACACTGATAATTTTAACGCGTTTGCTCTAAAATATGGAAGCGTATTCCTAAAACTTATTCTTCCACATCATTGACTCCACGGGCTTGTCTGTCCGCTCAATATACTTGGCGTTCTTCTTTTTGTTGTAATAATTTTCAATATCCCCATCCACCAAAAAATAAATCAATTGCCCAATCGGCATCCCTGCATAAACCCGCACAGGATGTACACAAGAAATTTCTAGGGTCCAGTGATTACAAAAACCTACATCGCCCTTGCCCGCAGTTGCATGGATATCAATGCCCAAGCGGCCAACACTAGATTTTCCTTCGAGAAAAGGAACGGAATTATGGGTTTCCGTATATTCTAGCGTAGATCCTAAATAAAGGGTTCCGGGTTCAATGACATAGCCTTCTGGGCCAATTTCGTGATAGTCAATTTGGTTGTGCTTACGCGCATCCAATACCTTGTCTCGGTAAATTCCTAAGGTTTTACCAAGGTGTACATCATAAGAATTGGTACCTAGACATTTGCGATCATAAGGTTCAATCACGATCTCTTTATTATCAATTGCTTCCAGAATTTTTTTGTCAGATAAAATCATAGGCTTTGGCGTATTTTTTCAATAATACTATTTAGGAGGGGCAAAGCTAGGTAAATCCATGGCAAAGTCAAACTCTATGGGAGAGGAGTTTTTGCGGATCGGATTCAAATAGCTTTTAAGCAAAAGATTCTTGGACTTCCCAAATGAGGAGGCTTCGATCATCGCTGGCTGAGATTAGGTGATCGGCTTGCCAGTGGAGGCGGTTGACAGAGTTGAAATGTCCTTGGTCTCGTAAGCCTTCTAGGACTTTGAGTAATTCAAAGTTTTGAGCATCCCAGATTTTGATGGTTTTGTCGCGACTAGCGGTAAAGAAAAAATCTCCATTGGGATGCCAGAGAATATGATTGATGGTGAATCGGTGAGCAGGGAGATTATGAATTAGGAGCCGCTCTTTTTCTAAATCCCAAACCCGCAGCATCGCATCGCGACCGCCACTAAGCAATTGTTTTCCATCGGGACTATAGGCAAGGCTAAATACCGAATTGCCATGAGCTTCCTTGATTTGGTTTTTTACTTCAAGACTACTCGCATCGAGCAGATAAATATGGTGATCACTAGCACCAATGGCTATTTCATTGCGCTCTGCACAATAAGCGATACAGCGTAGACTCTGGTGCGAAAGTTGGATGCTCTCAATACTCTTTCGCTCCGCTACGGACCATCGCGTAAGGACACCATCGCCACCACCCGTAAAAATAAAATCTCCCAAAGGAAGTGTTGAATAAACTCCTTTTTGGTGGTGGGCAATATTTAAAGTTTTGTCTGGATGTTGTAAGTCTACCCAGTGCACCCCACCATTCATGGTTCCTGCTAGGATCAATTGGGCGCTAGGGAAATAATGCAAGGCAAAAATATTCCCTTCTACCCGTGCGATAACTTTACCCAGTTCGGGATTTTCTAAGTCCCAGGCCACCACCCAACCTTCCCCTGCACCAGACAATAGTGTTTGTTGGTCTAGCCCTTGTGCTAGGGAAAAAATAGCAGCCTTGTGCCCAGTCAATTGAGCTTTTCTTTGTAAGGAGATTTTTTTTCTCATCTCTGCAAAATTAACAGAGAAATGGTATAATGTTATATTTGCCGAATAAATAATTATTCAATGCCATTATTATTTCACCGATACCTCCAGCCAGAAGGCGAATTAGGCCTTTGGAGAATCGAAGAAACAGAAGATTTTTTTCTGGATCGACTGGATTTGTCTTCGACAGAAGAAGCCTATATTGATAAAATCAAAGGTCATCGAAAGTTAGAATGGTTGGCAGGGCGTTGGTTATTGCATCAGATGTCGGGCCGCTCTTTTCGAGGCGCTTGTTTAAAAGATGAATTTGGGAAACCTTATTTGGAAGACTCCTTTTTTGATATCTCTATTAGTCATTCTAGAGAAATGGCTTCCGTGATGGCTGCTCCGCGAAGTGTAGGCGTAGATATTCAAAAATTGGTGGCTAAAATTGAACGTTTATCGCATAAGTTTATGCGAGCAGAAGAATTGGCAAGTTTGCAAGCCGCCACTCGACTCGAACATTTACATGTGTATTGGGGGGCGAAGGAATGTTTGTATAAAGCTTATGGTCGCCGTCAATTAGATTTTCGACAGCACCTCAAGATAGATCCCTTTGATTATGATTTGAGTAAAGGGACTTTTACCGGCCGAGTGGAAAAGGGAGAATACCTTTCTTTTTTTGAGCTTTATTATGAGCGGATTGAAGACTTTATTTTGGTCTATGCTTTGGAAGATATTGGAGAGGTGCGATTGACTTAAGAGTAGTTTGTTCTCGATTAAAAAATTAAATTCATTCTTTGATTTTAACTTAAAAAAGTCGAAGAATATTAAATCAGAAATTAATGAAATTTTTTGCAGGATTTATGACGGGGGTGGTCGTTACTCTATTGGGAGTCCTTTTTTGGTTGAAAAAAGAAACACCAGCTGCGACTCCTATGGAAGCGACCGCTACTGTAGCAGAACCCTCCACCTCACCAGAGGATATGCCCGCAGGATTTGCTGCTTTTTTTAAGCGCTTTCATGAAGATAGTGTTTTTCAAATGGCGCATGTTGTTTTTCCCTTGGAAGGGATTCCTGCGAGTGCGGACAGCACGGATTTGGCCAATAATAGTTTTCGTTGGCAGCCGGAAGGCTGGGTGATGCATAAGCCCTTTAATGATATGGACGAACAGTTTGAAAGGAAGTTTGTACCACTAGGCAATGATCTGGTGATCGAACAAATCAAAGGTGTGCAAGGGCAGTATGGGATGCAAAGACGTTTTGCCCGCGAAGCGGAGGGCTGGCGTTTGATTTATTATGCCGGAATGAATAAATTACTCGTGGCAGAGGAGCAAAAGGTAGAGAAATAAAAAGAATAGGGAGTGAAATAATAACCCAGCTTTCGCGTTTTTTTTTCGTATGAAGCAAGTAATAGATTAAGTTATTTACTCACTCAATTCTTGCAAAAATGAAAAATGTACAGCTACTATTCCTTGCCTTTTTTTGTTTTCAAAATAGCGCTTTGGCTCAAGAAAAGCCCTCTAAGTTTCGTTTAGAATTATCTGTGGAAAGCATTATTATCAAAGGCAGGCAGGTGAAAAATAATACGAGATTTTATTACCTTGTCATGAAAGGGTCTTATAAATATTCTACGCAGGTAGCAGGATTTTGGCGGCTAGGTGCGCGTTTGGAAGCAGGACTTGGTTTTGCCTATACCATAAGAGATGACTATACGATTTTATTTTTCCCTTGGGTTGATCAGTTAACACCTACAGAGGGAGGTTTTGCACAGCTTAGAAGTTTAGATTTTCCATTTGAGTTAAGGTGGAAATGGTTAGAGAAGGCGAAAAGGTTCGAACCTTATGCTTCTATTGGACTAAACACCCGAATGCCTTTTAGTGCCCAAAATAGGACTCCTACTGGTCAATTGAAATTGGAGCCTAAGGAAACCTATGTAGGCGCTTCCCTTGGCTTAGGAACATTCATTCCTCTTTTCGAAAAATGGTCAGCGATTATTAGTCTTTCAGCAGAAAAAAACCTCCATACGGGATTGGATAAAGGATACGCGGTATTCAAAGGAAGTTCTCTTTGGTTGAATGAATGGTCGGTAAACATTGGTGTAGGGCGGAATTTATAAAGGGCAATGAATAGGAAACTAAAGATTTTATTTTTCCGCGTGGCAGAGGGGCAAAAGGCAGAATAATAAAAAGAGCACGGAGTGAACTAATAACCAACCTCTTGATTTGTTTTTTCGTATAAAGCAAGTAAGAGGTAAAATCATTTACTCACTCAAGTTATGCAAAATGAAAAATATACAGCTACTCTTCCTTGCCTTTTTTTGTTTTCAAAATAGCGCTTTGGCTCAAGAAAAGCCCTCTAAGTTTCGCTTAGAATTATCCACTGAGAATATCTTTATAAAAGGGCCCCGTATAAAAAGTGCTAAAAAGGAAGAGGTCTCTGCTACCGGGACATCCTTTAAATTTTCTACACAAGTTTCCGGGTTTTGGCGATTAAATAATCGCTTGGAATTAGGGCTTGGTTTGGCTTATGCGGTACGAGATGCCCATACGATTTGTTTTTGTGTTTTTTGCGACAAACTAGTGCCTATAGATGGGGTGTTTACGCGAATTAGAAGTTTAGATCTTCCATTGGAACTGAGGTGGAAATGGTTGAAGTCTTCGAAAAGATTCGATCCTTATGTGTCGTTTGGATTGAATACCCGAATGCCTTTTGATTTTCAAGCGGGCCCTCAATATGATCAAACCAGACTGGATGCCAAGGCTACTTTTGTAGGAGCTGCTTTTGGCTTAGGAACGCGCATTCAACTTTTTGAAAAGTGGTCAGGAATCATTGGACTCTCTGCGGAAAAAAATGATAATTTTAAATTGGATAAAAAAGATTTGGTCGTCAAAGGAAATTCTCTTTGGTTGGATGAATGGTCGGTAAGCATTGGTTTAGGTCGGAATTTTTAAATGGCAATGGATATGCAAGCGAAATTCTTATTTTTCACGCTGTTTTTCTTAGGACAAGTATTCCTTTCTGCTCAAGAAAAGACTCCTCGATTCCGGCTGGAATTATCCAACCAAAGTATATTTACCAAAGGCCATGTTTTAAACATTAGTGGAAATGTTGATTTTCTGGTTAATGAAAAATCCTATAATTATGCCAGCCATTTTTCAGGGTTTTGGCGATTGGGCAATCGACTAGAATTAGGGCTTGGCTTAGGTTACGCTGTTCGAGATGCTCATGTTTTTGGTGCTTTCTGTCCTTTTAATATTTCTTGTAGTCGAACCGGTGGGCTTCTCGGTTTTAGATATACGCGAATAAGAAGTCTGGAGATTCCATTGGAGTGGAGATGGAAATATGTAAAGTCAGCAAAAAAAATTATTCCTTATTTTGCTTTTGGAATTGCTAACCGTATTCCAATCCTTAACACCTCTATCTACGCAGATGAAAAGGCGAAGTGGATGCCTGCAGAATATGCGATGGGAGCGATTTTAGGTGCAGGCCTACAAATTGAAGTTTTCGAGGAGTGGTCCATATTGCTTACTGCCCAAATCAGAAAAGACAGTAATTATAAATTTCAAAAAAGAGTTTACTTTGACAGCATTGTTTTTTTACCAATAATTAGGGTTGAAAGAGAAGTTTTTGAAAATAGATGGTTCAATGAAGCGGCCATCAAAATTAGTCTTGGGCGAACTTTCTAAAAGGCCACTACCAAGCTTTATTCTTTTCCAATAAAAATTGCTGTACATATTCCTTTACGCCATCTTCCAAACTGGTAAATTTTTTCTTATACCCCACGGCTCGCAATTTGCTCATATCCGCTTCTGTGAAATATTGATAATTCTTTCGAATATCTTCAGGTGTATCTATAAAGCTAATCTCTGGTTTTAGCCCCATTGCTTTAAAAACACTTTTCCCTAAATCCAAAAAAGTACGAGCTTTGCCAGTCCCTACATTATAGAGCCCACTTTCTTTTTGGTTTTTATAAAGGTGGTAACAGACTTCTACAACATCTTTGACATAAACAAAATCGCGCATCTGTTCTCCATCTTTGAATTTTGCATTATGAGAGCGGAATAATTTCAATTCCCCCGTAGATTGGATTTGTTGAACGGCATGAAAAATAACGGAAGCCATCCTTTTTTTATGGTACTCATTGGGGCCATAGACATTGAAAAATTTCAAACCCGCCCAAAATGGTGGCGTCTTTTTTTGCTTTAATACCCAAGCATCAAAATCGTTTTTAGACTCCCCATAAGCATTGAGTGGCTTTAGTTTTTTGACGAGGCTGTGGTCGTCTTTATAGCCCTGTTTGCCATTGCCGTAAGTCGCAGCGCTGGAAGCATAAATCAAGGGGATTTGATGCTCGGCACAGAGATTCCAAATCTTTTTGGAATATTCTAGATTGAGTTGATCAAAAATGGCTTTGTCGGTTTCGACTGTATCTGTACGGGCACCAAGGTGAAAAATAACTTCAATTTGAGAAGGCATTTTACCTAAGATCTCTAAAAAGATATCCCGATGAATCCACTCTCGGATGTACTTATTGTGTAGGTTGACTTCCTTGTGTTTTTTGTAAAAATCATCTACTACACATAAGTTCCGAAGATGACCTTCTTGATTGAGTTTTTGTACCAGTCCACTTCCAATAAATCCTAGGGCTCCCGTAACGACGATCATAAAACTATTTTAGAGTAGATTCAATAAAAACACGAAGTTAAGTAATTCGTTATAATAAATCATTTAATTCTTTGAATCATCTTTTGACTTGGATTCCTCGATACTTACTTCTTTGGATAACTGGATGTCCAAGCACTTACTCTAGGACACAGTTCAAAGCTGAATGTCCTCAACTTAGTGAAAAGATCAATTTCCATAAAATAGATGTAGGAGCTACCTGGAAGGTGAATGTGATCAACTTAAGAAATACATTTACGATTGTTTAGTCCAATTGAATATTCAAGGACTGGATATTCGATATTCAGTTTACCGCTCTATTGCCTCCCCCACATCTTTTTCCTTCTAAAAAAAACACGATTGTTCGCTATTACCTGCAGGTAATATGCGGACCTAAGTGAAGGTCTCCCGACCTAAACCACCTTCTTTATTCAGCATATCTATGGCGTATGGCGTATTTAAGAATCGAGGTCGGAGACCTCAACGTTGATCCGTGTACGACTTGCAAGTCCTAACGAACAGTGCAATTTTCAAAATCAAATGATGGGTAAGTCCGGTTCTAGTTAAAAAACAACGCCCAAGTTTTTATCAGGCTACTTAAGTTTTACGAAATTCCAAAAGACTCCTGGTTCTAAATGCTTGAGTTTGGCTTTAGGAAGACGAGAAATATTCAATAAGGAATTTCCAATACTCAATACTCATTGGAAGTCTATTTTCTAAAGAAAACCTACACGCCAAAGACTTTCGTTCAATTCGAAATTGGATATTGTAATATTCCATCCTTATTGTTACTATTGAGTTAAAATAAAAAACGGGTGACTTCCACTAGAAAGCCACCCGTAGGTTTATATTATTTATTTTTTGAGCTTTACTAATCAATACCTTCCAGATTTTGATACGATTCAATGGGGGGACAAGTACAAATCAAATTGCGATCTCCAAAAGCCTGATTTACTCGACCAACGCTTGCCCAAAATTTAAAACCTTCTTTTAAGTAAGGCAATGGGTAAGCTGCTTTTTGTCGACTATATGGAAAAGTCCATTCATCGGCAGTCAATTGATCCATGATGTGCGGAGAATTGATCAATACATTGATTTTTGCATCAGCGTCACCCGTAGCAATTTCATCTATTTCTTTGCGAATAGAGAGCATCGCCTCACAAAAGCGATCCAATTCCTCCTTACTTTCACTCTCCGTAGGCTCGATCATAATCGTACCCGCTACCGGGAAGGAAAGGGTAGGGGCATGGAAACCATAATCAATCAAACGTTTGGCTACATCTTCGGCACTGACTCCCAAAGCTTTGAATTGTCGAAGGTCAATGATCAACTCATGCGCAACTCGGTCATTGGCGCCCGTATACAAAACGGGATAATCTTTTTCGAGTTTGGCTTTGATGTAATTGGCATTGAGAATGGCAAATCTAGAGGCATCCGTCAATCCTTTCCAACCCAACATTTTGATGTAACCATAAGAAATCAAAAGGATGCTGGCACTGCCCCAAGGAGCAGAACTAATTGCACTGATTCCTTTGCGACCTCCAGTTTTGACTAAGGGGTGTTTGGGTAAAAATGGGGCAAGA
>CAYQRA010000298.1:0-7968 GCA_964419315.1 uncultured Saprospiraceae bacterium
CAATAAAAGTTCGGTTGATTTTTTCTCGAATATTATAAATCCCCCAATAGTCGCCATTGAGGTATACATGAGAGGGACGATACTGTTGAAGTTCCATGTCCCAATCCTTTAGCAGTCCCGTCATAAAGGCATCTCGGAAATGAGTTTTCCCAAAATCAGAACCAGAATTCCTTAGAACGAGATATTTGTAACTTTTTCTTCCATCCTTTCCAAAAATGCGATGCTTAAATCTTTTCTTACCATATCGGTTTCTAGAAATTAGCGTAATTGATTTTTGGGGGAAAAGGCGGCTCATTCCTCCAAAAAGGCGAAAGCCGGTCAAACTACTAAATTCTTTCTTGCGGTCTACCTCAAAAAATTCAGTATGGATCAAAACCTCGCGGCGGCTCCAAAAATTAGCGCCATCTTTAGTCCATAAAGAATCAATGGCATTGGGGCCTTGTACATAAAGTCCCGTCTCAGAATCAAATAATACAGAAGGAGTAACTCCTAGAGAAACGACTGGGAAGCTCGTTTCCGGTTCTTCGATAAAATAGGTATTTCCAGTTATTTTGCTTCTTCTCCCCGTTTGGAGAGCAATCGCTTGCACGAGGGTCGTTTTCTTGATTTGAATAGGCCCTCGATAGGGTTTGGCTTGGGCATCGGGGAGACTTCCATCAGTGGTATAATAGATTTTTGTTCCCGGACAACGCAATTCCAGCGATATAGATTCTTGGTAAAATCCACCAACCAGCGAAAATTCGACTACCAATTTCTTTTGCTTTTCCTCTTTTACCACCTCGACTACCGTCTCCTTCTGTGCCAACAGAGTTTGACCGAGGAATAGACTTAAGCAAAGGAACAAGAGGGTACGCAAAGAATAAAGGATTAAAAGTTAAAAATGGACTAAAATCAAATAGATGCATTTGTTTTACGCGGAAAAACGAAAATGGATGCTCAATTTACTTCTCTTAATTTGAATATCATTATTTAGCAAAGAAAAAACGTTCTTGGACAAACCGACACCGGAGATATCATAAATAAGTCCACAAAATTATGTTTTCCCTCAATTATAGGGAAGCTTTGCCCCAATTTCGACCAAAAGACAATGCAAGTTAATTTATAATTTTAATTTGCTCGCTTACTTAAACAGGAAAGACGTATTTTGCATTTTTTCAAGAGAAATATGACTTCTATGCTAGGTGCCCTTAGTCGTTTTATACTTCGCCTTTTTGGCTGGACCGTAACCGGACGTTACCCTCATGAGATAAAAAAAATGGTGGTGATCGTGATCCCTCATACCTCCAATTGGGATTTCCCGCTTGGACCATTATCCAGAAAGGTGATGGGAGCCGATATAAAGTTTGTCGGAAAAGCTTCGCTTTTCCGCTTCCCGCTTGGCGGAATCCTCCGTTGGTTTGGTGGTATTCCGGTGAATAGAAGCAAACGAACTAATTTTGTTGATGCCACTGTAAACCTGTTTAATAAAGAGGAAAGTCTGGCTATAATGCTAGCTCCAGAAGGAACCCGAGCTAAAGTAGACAAATTGAAAACTGGATTTTATTACATTGCTCAAAAAGCGGGTATTCCCATTCTCCTTGTTAAATTTGATTATGGGCCCAAAATCATCCACTATGGAGAAGTTTTTTGGCCAACTAATGACTTAGAAGCAGACATGGCTTATCTAAAAAAATATTTCAAGGGAGTGCAAGGCAAATATCCTAACCGAAGTTGGGCAGAATAAAGCAATTGTTCATATGTAAATAATCCGATATTCCTACGTGAAATTCATTGATTTCTATCTTTTAAGCCTTTCTTTTTCGTACTTATATTGAAGCAATTTTCAGCAACCAAATATAACCTCCATAAAATTAATGCTTTTCGGCATTGGCCTTTTCTTAATTTTAAAAAACCTATACATGAAATTAAATTTTACTTACACGATTTTTTGTTTAGCCTTTATGGCTGTACTTTTTTCTAGCAACTCTGGCGGACGAGCTGGTGCAGCCAATGCTGGTAATACTGGAGCTCCTGGTGATGCTGATCCAACCTGTGTTACCTGCCACGGAAGTAGCGCTGCTATTCAAGTTACCCTTAGCATTGATCTACTCGATGGATCGGGTAATTCTATTGATACCATTGGATATGTGGGTGGAGAAACCTATGATGCCTTGGTTACTATCAATGTTGAAAGCGGAAGTCCTGCTGGTTTTGGCTTTCAAATGCTAGGACTTAATGCTTCTAATGGAGAGGATGGACCGGTAGCCTCTGAATGGTCAGAGCCCGCAGACAATGTACAAGTGATCAATGTATCTTCTACTGGACGAACTTATGCGGAACATAAAGGGATTTCTACTAGTAATGAATTTAGGGTAAAATGGACTGCCCCAGCGGCCAACGCTGGTGATGTTACTTTCTATGCTTGTGGCAATGGCGTCAATGACAATGGATCGACTGGTGGCGACAATGCTGCTTGTGGAACTTTCACCATTTCAGAAAAACTAAACACCAACACTACTCGCCCGATCGAATCTTTGGATTTGGTGATTGCTCCTAATCCTGTGCAAGATGTATTACACATCCGAACCATTAGCCCCAACTCTGGAGATTATAATTTGACCATCACGGATTTGTTGGGTCGTACCATCTATCAAGAAGTATTTGATCTTCCTCAAGGAAAATCTGATTACCCACTTCCTGTTAGTCATCTCGAAACCGGTATCTACTCGCTACATTTGAGTGGAAATGGAAAAATGTTGACGCGCCAGATTGTGAAGCGATAATTTACCAAAATCAAAATTATTGATTTTATTTTTTTCCGTCCCTTAGCGGTGAGAACGATAGTCGTTCTCACCGCTATTTTTTTTACCCCCACCTCCATAAAATCCCTATTCCTCTCGATCTCCTTTCTCTCCATTCCCTTAGCCAAGAAAATCTACTTCCAGAAGTCCTTCATTATCCCTATTTTCGCCCAATCAAAAAATATTGAAAAAACACCATGTATAATACCGACACTCAACGCCAATTATTTGACCGCTCCAAACAATTATTGAAGTCAACGGAACAGCCTTCCGCAGAGGACGCTATCGCAGAATCGGAACAATTACATGCTGTACTCGTCTATCACGAATGGCGCTATTCTATAAAAAACGATCCCGTGATCAGCGATTTTGAATACGATTCGCTCTACAAACGCCTCGAAGCTTTGGAGCAATGGTATCCCAACCTAATTAGTCCGGAATCTCCCACGCAAAGAGTTTCTAACGACCTCACTGAAGATTTTCCTTCGGTCGAGCATCTCGTACCCATGCTTTCTCTAGCCAATTCTTATAATGAAGAAGACCTCGTCGATTTTGATACGCAAATCAAAAAACTCTGTACCCTAGATGCCGACGCCAAGATCGAATACACCGTAGAACCCAAATATGATGGGGGAAGTATCGCACTAGTCTATGAAAAAGATCGACTCGCTCGTGCTGCCACTCGTGGCAATGGAGCATTGGGCGAAGAAATGACCAATAATGCCCGCACCATGAAGTCGGTGCCATTAAAAGCCAACTTCTCTGCAAAAAATATCGCTAAAGTAGAACTCCGTGGAGAGGTCGTCATCCGCAAAGATCATTTTGTGAAAATGAATAAGGAACGAGAAAAAGCAGGACTTTCCCTTTTTGCTAATCCTCGCAATACTGCTACAGGTGGTCTTCGGATGAAAGATCCAAAAGAATTGACCAATCGCGGTTTAGAAGCTTTTGTTTATCAATTGGGATATGCGGTCAATGAGGCAGGGGAAGATCAGTTGTCCACTTTTGACACCCACTTTGAAGGCATTGAAATGCTGGGGCAATTGGGCTTTAAAATTCCAGATAAAGGAATGAAGCTTTGTAAAAACATTCAAGAAGTTGTGGCATTTTGTCGAGAATGGGAAGGAAAAAGAGATAATTATCAATACGAAATTGATGGCATGGTGGTCAAGGTAAATAGCCTAACCTTACAGGATAAATGTGGCTATACTAGTCATCATCCGCGTTGGGCGATTGCCTATAAATTTAAAGCCAAGCAAGGCACTACGAAATTATTGAGTGTAGAATATCAAGTTGGCAAAATAGGTTCCGTCACTCCCGTTGCCAAATTGGAAGCAGTGACAGTTGCGGGGGTAAGTATTTCTTCAGTATCTTTACACAATGCTGATTTTATCCAAGGCAAAGATATTCGCATTGGGGATACCGTATTGGTGGAGCGCGCAGGAGATGTCATTCCCTATATCGTCAAACCTTTGGATGAATTGCGAGATGGTCGGGAACAAGTTATCGATTTTCCTAAAAATTGCCCGGTCTGTGAAACGTCACTAATCCGAGAAGAAGGAGAAGCTGCTTGGCGTTGCCCCAATCATAACTGCTCTGCACAAGTAATCCAAAGAATGATTCATCATGTTTCCAAAGATGCGATGGATATCGATGGATTTGGAAAATCTTATGTAGAACGTTTTCACGAAATGGGTTGGTTAAATAGTCTAGCGGATTTATATCGCTTAAAGTACGATTACATTGCAGGTTTGGAAGGTTTTGGTGATAAGTCGGCAGCAAATTTGATGGAAGCCATTAAGAAGGCGAAAGCAAATCCGATTTCGCGCTTGCTCTTTAGCTTGTCTATTCATCATTTAGGAAAAAAAGTCTCTAAGCTTTTGGCCGTAGAAATCAAGCATGTCCTCGATTTGCAAAAATGGGAACTAGAAGATTTTACCAATATCAAGGACGTCGGTCCTAAGGTCGCTGAAAATGTAATGGCCTTTTTCCAAAACCCTGAGAATATTACGCTGTTACAAGAATTAGAAGACTTGGGAGTCAATCTCCAACAGACGGAAGAAGACCAACCTCGACAAGTTTCAGCAGATGCTCCTTTAGCTGGTAAAACCATTTTATTTACTGGAAGTTTACAGCAAATGGGCAGAAAAGAAGCACAGGAAAAAGCAGAAAGAGCAGGTGCTCGAAACATTAGTGCCATTAGTTCTAAATTAAATATTTTGGTCGTTGGCGAAAAGGCGGGCTCCAAACTCAGAAAGGCAGAAGCACTAGGCACCGTAGAAATTATAACCGAGGAAGATTTTATTCGTCTAATTGAAAGTTAGATGCCTAAATATATTTCTTCGACTTTTCTCGTTAAATATGAAGTTGTTTTAAAATAGACAGATGATTTATTTGCAAGTCATTGAATTCCAATACTTCAGTTAATTTTTTTCACCGTAGCTTTGGCTACGAAAAAAAAATGGAACTTCGTCTTGAAATACAAGCACTTACAACTAATATCAACCTCCATTTTAAAACAACTTCGATAAAAAAGCTGCTACTCTTCTATAATAAGTTGTTTAAAAACACAGACATGAAAAAAATATTATACGCTACACTTCTATTTTCTATTTGCTTAGTGGTCGCATGTAGCGGCGCCAAAAAAACGGCAGAAGCTACTCCCACTGCAAACCCAGCAAAAGACATCGTAGACATTACTGCGGTCGTAACGGGCACCGGAGGAAATCTTGGACTCTACCAATTCGATGGGATTGGCTTTAAAGCCTTGCAAGATCTAGCACCAACGAGAGGAGATACTTTTGATTTTCAATTGCCGAGGGGAGAAGCAGATATTTATTACCTAGGGCAAGCCAACCAGCAAAAAAAACCAATTGTTGTTGGGCCAGAGCCTAAGATCTTTCTGACCGGATCAGCTAGAGGCATTCGCCAAGCGGTTTTTGTCACTTCTAAGCTGAATAAAAAATACGATCAGGTGATCCAACAAATCGCCCTCAATAAAAGAGATATCCAAAGCATAGATCGACAAATGCGTCAAGCGGGCAATAACCCAGAATTGCACGAAGAGTTGAGAAAAAGACTCGTCGCTATTGATGCCAGGAAGAAGGAGCAGGTGACAAAATTAAAAACCGATTATCCTTTCCTCGCTAAAATAGCTGCGCTAGACAATTTCCAAAGTTTTGCCAGCGACACCAAAGGTTATGATAATGTTCTCGAACATTATGTCAATGAATTTTTTGCCAGTGCTGATCTTGCTGACCCTAGTTATAATCGCATCACTTATATCTTTGAAGCCTTCCGCGAATATGCCACCACGATCTCCGGAGTAGGGATGCCCGAAGAAAAAGTAGTAGAAGTATTCGATGCGCAATTAGCCAAAATTCCTGAAAATGCCAATGCCTATAAATATGCCCTCGGTGGTATTGTACTGACTTTACAACAAAAAAACCATCCTGCTTTCGCCAATTACGGTAGTCGTTTTTACGAAAAGTATAAATCAGAAAACCAACCGCATACCCTACAATTGGGACGTCAAATCCAAAGCGCCAAAAGTTTGATGATCGGTGCTGTTGCCCCTGACTTTGCTCAGAACACACCTGACGGAGATGCTTTGAGTTTGAGTGATCTTCGTGGAAAAGTAATCTTGCTTGATTTTTGGGCGAGCTGGTGTGGCCCTTGTCGAAAAGAAAATCCACATGTGGTCAAATTATATCAAAAATACAAAGACCAAGGTTTTGATGTACTCGGAGTAAGCCTCGATAATTCCAAAGCAAAATGGATGGGAGCTATCGCCAAAGATCAATTGACATGGCATCATGTGAGTGATTTGAAAGGATGGAAAAATCAAGCAGCAGCTTCTTATTCCGTTCGATCCATTCCAGCTACTTTTCTCTTGGACGAAAAAGGACAAATCATTGCTCGCAATCTTCGCGGTCAAGAATTAGACAATCAATTGAAAAAGATTTTTGGATTTTAATTCCTTGAGTGGCGACATCCTTTGGCTAATCTAAATCCAAAGGATGTCGTTTTAATTTTAAGGTTCTTTAATAGACTTTATCCGTGCGATATTCTTTTCTTTTTTTCCTACTCCTAAGTCTGGCTTGCCGTCAAAGCACAAGTTCTCCTTCGGAGTCTCCTGCTCCAATTCACGATAGCCAATCCATTACACTGATAGACCCTGATCCTATAATCGAACTTGAAACCCCTGAGGAAATTCTTCCTGCCATAGATTACGACACAAGTCTTTGGCTAGAATTGACTTCGCTTCAGAGTAGTCTACAAATTGATTTAAAGTATGCGACGACTGATAATTTTGTAGCAGAAAAAATGTATGAATGCGGTCGTTGCTTTTTGCGCCCCAAAGTAGCCGAAGCAGTGGTCCGGATTCAACAAGAATTACAGCAAAAAGGATTTGGTCTGAAATTACTAGATTGCTATCGCCCTCGTCCGATTCAGCAAAAACTTTGGGACAAGGTGCCGAACCCGAGTTATGTCACTCCCCCTAAAAAAGGATCCATGCACAATCGAGGCCGCGCCGTAGACCTTACGCTGACCAACAGCCAGGGCAAAGAATTGGATATGGGAACTCCTTTTGATTTTTTTGGTCCAAGAGCACATCACACCTACACCCAATTGCCCGACAGCATTTTACAAAGAAGGCTATTGCTAAAAGGCATCATGGAGGAAAATGGCTTTCGATCTATTCGTACCGAATGGTGGCATTATTATTTTGCGGAGCCGGGTTATGCTTTGGACGATTGGCTATGGAAATGTGGAGAACATTGATGTTGTTTAAAAAGTCATGATGAAATTATTGATAAGTGCTTGGCAATCAAGACGAAGCTCATTTTTTGTTTCGTAACCAAAGCTACGGTAACCAAAAATAGCTGAAGTATTGATTGTTAATGACTTGTCAAGAAATCATTGAGGGCTTTTTTTAAACAACATCATTAAAGAGAATATTTATAAAATCTACCCTTGCGAAACAAAGAATGCCTTCAGTGCGTTAATAATGAGGTAAAATAATATCCTTACCTTTAGACCCTTTGAGGAGCTATTTTCGTCTAATATTTATAAGAAATCTAAAGTTTTGTCTGATCTTTCATCAAAAGCAAAAGATAAAGCTTTCTAACAAAATCGCTTTTCAGCGAATATCAAAGTATACAACCAAAAACTAATGCAGCAAACA
>CAYQRA010000299.1:0-7964 GCA_964419315.1 uncultured Saprospiraceae bacterium
GATATACAAGCATCAGAGATAGTCACAGAATAAAGGCCATCCTCTAAGGTGTCTCTCATGGCACTAGTATTGCCATCATTCCATGCATAAGTAAATGGAGGAGTACCCGTTTCAATAGCTAAAGAAACAGACGCTTGACGAAGACAAGCAAAATTGTCAGTGAAAAAGTTGTTGGATAGCGTAATGGGATCTGCCATGTCAGGGTCTACTACTTCAAATTCAAAATCACCAGTACTTCCACAAAAATCAGTAATGGTTACCATATAATTACCCGCAGGAATATTACTTATATCTTGAGTGGTATCGCCATTGCTCCAAAGATAAGTAAGCGGATTAATTCCATTGAAAATGGATACATCGATAAATCCGGTAGACTCTCCTGGGCAAGTAGGAGAACTGATCGTAGGTGTTGCTATACTAACTCCAGTAGAATTAACTTCCTCTTGAGTCGTGAGATGGATAACTATATCCCCTTCGATAAAACCATTCATTTCAACATCTTGCCACGCATCCACTAGGATGTAGTATTCTTCTCCTGGATTCAAACATTCGATACGAATAAAAGAAGACAAACCAAGTAAGGGTTCTATTTCTTCCGGATCAGGGTTGGGGAAGCTTCCACAACCACTTTGATCATCGGTGGAATAGATGTAAGTGTAAGTTCCATAGTCTGCACAATCTCCAACTTGGTAAAGGGCCAGTTGACTATCGAAAGTAGAACCACAAAGATCAATGAGAACGGCTCTATCGGTAGGTGCTATAAACTTGAACCAAACACTATGGTCAATTCCGGCACCACCATCATCTCCTGTAAAATCACACCAACCTCCTAGGCAATTATTGAAAGCATCGAATGATCCTGTGGGCGGTACAATGGCTGCTTCTGCGGTGGATGTCGTTGCATCTTTATTATTTACAATGCTTGGACCGGAAGCATCTAGTGTTAGGGACATGGCATTGCAGGGTTCATCATTGCTGGGTTGTGCATAAAGTTTTGCGTTGTTGAAAAAACTAAATAAGAGTAGGAGGGAACAAAATGTAAAAATCCTTTTCATCATGATAACTTGTTTTAATTATTATAAAGGTTGAATTATTCCTTGTGGAAGGGCATAAGAATGCCATGCTGGCTGAGGTCAACTCAGACAGCGCAAAAAGAGTTTGGATGTGTTAGATTAGACTTGCTTGAAAAAATAGATTAGATGTTCACTTGAAAGACAATCAAGTGAAACAAAACTGGCTAGATTAGTAAAGCTTCAGATTAGAATTTTTTGGTCTTAAGAGTATAGACCTTGGGCAGAATGTTTTAGTTTTAGAACGGGTACACTTAAATAAAGTGCTAGCTTCTATACCTAAGATAAGCATGTGTGATCAAAAAAGCAATGGAAAGGAAAGATTTGTCAGATGTTTTGCAAAGAGGTATTCAAAAACTTAAAAACGGAAATAAAAAAACCTCCAGCTTAAATTAAGCTGGAGGCTTTTTTATTTCCATCTAAAACAAGGTTTTAGATTTTAATATCTATTCCTTATTGAATGACCAAACGGTGAGATTCAACAGCATTGTCGTTAGACAATTTAGCTAGGTAGATACCTTTCGCCAAGTCTGTCAAGTCTAAAGATGCGGTAGAACCACTTCCGATGTTCATCAATTCATTGTGGACCAATTGTCCGCGTAGGTCAAATACTTGAACTAGCATTTCTCTGTTTGCTCCGTCATTAACCAACTGGAATTCACCAGCACTTGGGTTAGGATTGATAGAGAAAGAAGCTTCTGTAAGTTCTTCCGTACTTACGGTCCAACAGCTAACTTCTACTTCATCTGTAAATTCTTCTCCACAAGGATCAGTAATGGTTACACTGTATGTTCCACCAGAAGTTCCCATAGCCATAGGAGTAGCAGCTGTTGCATCATCAACATCACCTTCCCAAGCGTAAGTATAATCTCCGTCGTTAGTCCATACTAAGTTCATAACTGTTTCATCGATGAAAGCAGCATTGATATTTTCCATTGGAACGATACCAGTAAGACCACAACCAGACAAGTAAGTCGTTGCACCATTTTCTACTGCAGACTCATTGGCTCCTAAGTTGAAGAAGTGAGCGAAATCAAATTCTCCGAATGTTTCTACAGAGAGTGCGATTAAGTCATTTCCACCAACATCAGTTGCTTCTGGGAATGGTACATAGTAAGACACATATCCACCATCAGTATCAGGAATAAAAACATCTACAGAGTCAATTCCAATCAAGTTAAGGTTGGCATCAGCAAGGTCTGTGGTATTGGTATAACCAACGTAGAAACGAACAGGTAGACCTGGCTCGTAAGCAATGTCTGCGCCATTAGAAGCGGTATTAGGAGTACACTGAACAAAAACCTCAACACCGGCTAATGTTGAACCATTAGCGATCTCATCATAATTTGAAAGATCAAATGAACGCCAGTGTCTACTTTGAGACATGGCACCGTTTGCATTAAATCGACAGTGAATGTTTCCACCAGCTGTTTGGTCTGTATTGTCCGTTATTTTAAAACCAGCGTCTCCACCAAAATCATTATCGTTTCCGATTTGAATTGGAGCACAAGTTTCATTGGTTACTACATCTGGACCTGCATTTGGAGTATCGTCTGGACCAGCAGTTTCAACTGTAAACTCTTGAACCAAAGTAGCTCCACCCATCATACAACCATCCGTGATGGTTACAGAGTATACACCATCAGGTAAGCTATCTCTATAAGGAGTAGTTTCTCCATCACTCCATTCGTAAGTAAAAGGAGCGGTACCAGAAACAAGAGGCAAAGAAATAGAACCATCTCTTGCACAAGCAATCGAGTTAGTGAAAGTATTTCCAACCATACCCAAAGAAAGAGGTGCTGGCATATCTGGATCATCTACTGTGTAATCGTAAGTGTTTGTGTTACCACAAAAATCAGTAAGAGTCAAACTGTAATCACCAGCTACAAGACCATTGATATCTTGAGTCGTACTATCATTGCTCCATAGGTAAGTAATTGGAGGAATACCGTTGATCAATTCAACATCGATAGAACCACCAGACTCACCAGGACAAGTAGGAGAAGTGATGGAAGGGGTAGCCAAAGTTACACCTGCAGCATTGATTTCATCTTGAGTAGTGATTTCAATAACAACGTTACCTTCGATAAAGCCATTCATGTCAGCATCTTGCCAAGCATCAACCATAAGGTAATATTCTTCTCCTGCATTTAAGCATTCGATACGAATAGTAGAAGATAATCCCGTTTCCGCTTCACCGTCACCATTGGAATCTGGGAAGTTTCCACAAGAGTTTTGATCATCAGAAGCATAAATGTAAGTGTAAGTTCCGTAGTCTCCACAATCTCCAACTTGATAAAGTGCTAATTGACTATCGAAAGTAGAACCACAAATGTCAATAAATACAGCTCTTGCAGTAGGTGCTGTAAATTTGAACCAAACACTGTGGTCAACACCTGCACCACCATCATCTCCGGTAACATCACACCAGCCTCCAACACAGTTGCCGAAATCATCGAAAGATCCAGTAGGAGGAACAATCGCTCTTTCTTCAGGTGAAGTTGTTGCACCAGCATTACTCATAATAGTAGGAGCCATAGGGTCCAGCATGAGTTCCATGGCGTTGCATGGGTCATCATTGGCAGGTTGAGCAAAAATGCTCGTAGTATTCAATAGACTGAATACCATTAGTAAAAAACCAAACGTAAAAATCCTTTTCATAATGATAATTTTGATTATAAATTTGAATGTAAACAGCGTAAATAGCTAACGACCAAAAGTAGGGGTTTTTTTTGGATTATTTTACAAACCAGATAGGAATAATATTACGAAGTTCTGTAATGTCATTATTCTGCTACACAGAATGTCCTTCCAAAAACCTGATTTCTTCAAGTTTGAAAGGAAAAATTGGCAGTAAATGTACCCAAAAGATACTTTTGTTTAGAAAGGTTTAAATTTGTTTTAGGTTGAATATCAATAATTTATAAATTTTGTAACCAATACAGGAAATATTGATTAGCAATTGATAGAAACCCAAGGTTTAATAAATGTAGTCAACCAAATTTAAACGTGCTCTTAGATTAGTTGCTCTGAATTCTTTAGAAGAGTGATGTAAATATACACTACAAGAATCGATCAAAAGTAATTTTTCGCCGCCTTTATTTTAAAATTTTAACTCCCTGTGTCGGAGTTTTGACATTATCAAAGATTTTGATCTACTTCGTATTTTATTCGGTAAACAAGAAAATTCTAATGTATAGACAAAAAAAAAGTTGGGCAACTGGCATGGAATTCGTCCAAATCTTGTAAGGAATAATTTCAATTTATTTAATCCTTTAGTTCTCCGTTGATTTTTTTGATCTTCGCATTTATTTAGCCCTTTGCTTCGAATAATTAAATTAGAAATCTATAATGAAAAATTGGTTTTTTCTCTCCCTATTGGTGTTTTTGCTCCTTCATTCCTGCAATCGAGCAGAAGATCATCAAGGTGGAAATACAGTCCCTCAAGCAGAAGCGGAAGCTTCTAATACCCTTGATCAGCGACCACATTATCATTTTAGCCCCAGTGCTGGTTACTTGGAAGCTCCTACCGGTTTACTTTTTCACAATGAAGAATACCATATTTTTTACCAATATTCCCCAAAGGTCGATGGTTCTGATCTAAAGTATTGGGGACATGCGGTGAGTAAAAATTTGACCCATTGGGAACATTTGCCCATCGCTTTAGCTCCTGATGACTTGGGGGAAATCCACGCTGGAAGTGTGGTAATGGATTATAATAATACTAGTGGATTAGCTGAGGGCGACCAAGCTGCTATGATTGCCTATTTCACTTACCACCATAAATCAGCCACTAGTAGTGGATCAAAGGATAGGCAAAGCCAAGGAATGGCCTACAGTACTGATGAAGGGCGTACTTGGACTAAATATGCACAAAACCCTGTCTTTTCCGAAGAGGGGCTTAAAGATCCTAAGATTATTTGGTATGCTCCCGAAAAAAAATGGGTGATGCTTTTGGCTGCCAGTGATCAAGTCAAACTTTTTACCTCCAAAGACCTAAAAACATGGACCTTTGCCTCCGCCTTTGGTGCCGACCAAGGGAGCCATGCTGGGAAGGGAGAGTGGGGGAGCCCTGATTTATTTTATATGCCTTATGAAGGGGTAGCCAATAAGGGGGGAACTTGGGTTTTATTGGCGAGTATCGAAAAAGGCGCGGCCAATCGTGGATCAGCGACCCAATATTTTTTGGGAGAATTTGATGGAAAAACCTTTACCAATAGTAATCCTAAAGAGATGGTAATGTGGTTGGACTTTGGAATGGATTATACGGCAGCCCAATCTTGGTCGGGTGCCAAAATTGGCGACTCTCGCAGAATCGTTTCTGCTTGGATGAGTAATTCCATGTATGCTACTCAGACTCCCACCAAAAATTGGCGTGGAATGCTTTCCTTGCCACGAACTTTGCGATTGATTAAGGAGTCGAATATATCTCGACTAGATATTCAGGTGAGTAAGGAAATTCGTAGCCTAAATTATGGGGCGAAAACCCTAAGTCCAATAAATCTCAGTGGTGAAAAAGACATTACTAGCGAATTTAGTTTTACCCCAAAGTCAAGTATCCTTTTGGTAGATTTTGTACCCAATGATGGCAAACGCCCCGTAGTTGGAATTGAATACTCTAATGCCAAAGGAGAGAAGGTGGTGGTTGATTATGATTTTTCGAATGGTACCTATGCTATTGATCGCGGAGCTTCTGGGCAGGTAAATTTTGCAGCAGACTTTTCAGGAAAGAATTCGATTCGGACTGGAAATGGTCAGGCTAAAAGTTCGCGGATCTTTATTTTCAAAGATCTCAACTCGGTGGAAGTTTTTGCAGAGAGAAATAGTCTAGCCTTGTCTAGTTTATTTTTTCCAAGCCAACCTTATGATAGGATCAAAGTCTTTTCGAAGGGAGGGGCTACGAATGTCCAGATTAGAGCCATGGGAGAGCGAGGTGTTTGGAAATAATTCGCTGGGCTTGCACAAAAAAACTAGTTTATTGATGACCGAGTAAAAGCATTTACAAATATGAAAAGGCTCTTTCCTAAACGGAAATAGAAAAAAAGCTAAAGAAAAATCCTAAGTATTCTTTTGGTTTTTACCGAACGGTCAGGCCTAAAACCTCTTCGGCAAAACGATAACTTTCTTTATAAACACTTTCCAGATCTTGAGATTGTAAATCAGAAACGATGACATGACTGGCTACATCAGGAAAGGGAATAATGCGTTTTTGTTCTGCTGGAATCTTGCAGGTTTCAGAAAAGGTCTGAATCTCATCACTAGAAATTACAAAATCCTGTTCCTCTTTATTTTTGTAGTAATAACCAATAAAAGTTGGTTGAGTGACTTTAGAATAGGTATCAGTCCCCATGGTTTGGTCGAGCAAATCCTGAAGGCAAACCAAGCCTTCTACCCGATAGGTGACCGTCCAATAAGGATGGCAGGACTTTGGCAATTCGATGCTTCGATAATCTCCACCAGAAACCAAGCGCGCCAATTGTAAACCCCAGGGGGCAGTCAGCAATTGAGAAGCACTACTTCCTAATTTCAAATTGGGCGAATACATCATGTGGGCAAAGATGGCCTCTGGATTATGGGCCGCCAAATAGGTGCCCAACGTACTACCGGTCGAGCAAGAAATCAAGATTACCTTTTCGCCTAGTTTTTGTCCTATCGCAATGGCCTCCCTAGCCGAGGCCATTAACTGTTCAGGAGTGAGGTTTAAAAAACTCTCTTTATTATCAATGCCATGATCGGCCAATCGGGGTAAGTAAAGATTGCAGCCATAGCGTTTGGCAAAGTTTTGATGAAAGGGCGCACCTTCCACCGGACCTGCCGAAAAGCCATGTAGATAAACAACGGCATAAGGCGTCTTGCGGACGGAGTCCGCCCAAATGATCCGCGAACCATTTTCTGCTTTTAGATTCAGGACCTTGGCTTCTTGATGAGCAATAAAAGACTCTAATTCTTCAATGCCGAGATCAATAGGTTCGATGCGGCTTTGTACTGGTTCAAAAGAAGGTCGTGGCCCAGAAGCGATCAAGGCTAAAAATAGAAAAGGGATGAGGAATCGTTTTTTGATTTTCAAGGACTTAAATTTAAATTAAGTAGGAGGCAAAGGGAGGAAGTCGTTCGCAGATCATTTGCGATAAAACGGCATTCTGTGGAACCTGCGCGATTTATTTATCCCTTTTGATTCCTATTTAAGGTTAGGTTTAAACAAAACTAATTTATTTTTCGTAAAGAAGTAGGATTGTTTTCTTTTTTTCTCTTCGTACTAAGCAGTCTTAATTGCTTCAGCTATAAGGAATTATCAAAGATTCATTTTTTTTAATAACTTTATAAAAAACCAAATTATGGACTTAAATCCTGTCATTATTGCCATACCGATGTATTTTACCCTGATGGCTGCTGAATTGATCTACGAAGGTTATACCCAACGGAAAACCTATCGCTTAAATGATGCAGTGACCAATATCAATACGGGAGTTTTGCAACAGTTGACTGGTACTTTTTTGGTTTTTTTTAAAATTGGTATTCTCATATTGGTCTATGAAAATCTTGCCCCCATTCATCTAGAAAGAACTTGGCTGAGTTTTGTGACTGTAATGGTGCTTTGGGATTTGTGTTATTATTGGGAGCATCGGATGGCACATCAAGTAAGTTTGTTTTGGGGAGGACATGTGGTGCATCATCAAAGTGAGGATTATAATTTGAGTGTGGCCTTGCGGCAAACCTCTACTGGTTTTATTTGGGGCATTCCATTTTTTCTTCCATTGGCTTTATTGGGTTTTCACCCAGAGCAGATTGTGATTGCTGGAGGACTCAATTTACTGTATCAGTTTTGGATACATACCGAGCATATTGATAGAATGCCGACTTGGTTTGAGGCAGTGTTTAACACCCCCTCTCATC
>CAYQRA010000300.1:0-7936 GCA_964419315.1 uncultured Saprospiraceae bacterium
CCGACCCCTACCCTGTCAAGGTAATGCTCTAAACCAACTGAGCTACAGTCTCTTATGCGATTTTGCTGCTCTGATTACGCGAAAGTTATGGTAAAAAAGGAGACCAAAACTTTCCACTTTCTTTAAAGTTAGAATTGCGATAGCATCGAAAGCACAAATTCGGCTGCAATAATACTATAAATCATCCTAAAAATGCAAAAAGTAAAGTTCAAGTTTTAATCTTTTGAATATTTATTTTTTTATAAACTTTGGATAAATGGGGGCAAAACTTTAAAGACCAATGGAAATAGAGGGAAAAATATAGATTAATGCTTGTTTATATTTAGGAGGTCCCCTTTAAATGAATGTCATCAACTCCTATCTTAGGCTAGTGACAAGAGCAGTAAAATGAATATTGAATATCCAGTCCTTGAATATTCAATTTGACTAAACAATCGTAAATGTATTTCTTACGTTGATGACATTCCCCCTTTAAATACAAGCGAAAGGAAAGCTAATGCCGGTGGGATGTCGAAGTCAATGGCTTGCAAATTGTCTACAGAGGCAGGCAAATCAGCTATCTATATTACAATAACTTCTTCCTTTAAAAAGCTTAAAAGTGGTAACTTTAGAAAAGGAAACTATTTCCCAAACCCAATCTTCAGATGGCCCATTATGCAAACAGCGAACGAAATCTACCTACAGCGAATCAATCAGGTCATTGATTATGTCAATGACCATCTAGAACAATCTTTTAGTCTCGAAGAATTGGCCGCTGTTGCTTGCTTTTCTCCTTATCATTTTCATCGGATTTTTGTGGCACTTACCGGAGAGTCCATTAATTTTTTTACCAATCGAGTTCGTTTAGAAAAGGCGGCTCGCTTGCTAAAATTATCTAGCAAGTCTTTGACGACCATCGCCATGGATTGTGGTTTTTCTTCCTCTTCTACTTTTTCCAGATCGTTTAAACAGTATTTTGGAATTTCACCAAGTACCTATAAAAAGAGTGGAGAAATTCAAAATGATAAAATTAAAAAAGAGTTATTCCCAATGGAGGAATTTCTGGAACCCATGTCGGTAGAAGCGATGCAAAAAGCTTTTCCAGTAAAGCTAAAAGAATGGCCAGAACGAAGAGTGGCCTACATCAGGGTAGTCAATGCCTATGCCGAAGGTTTGGTCTTGGAGGCTTTTTCTCAAATGATCGAATGGGCCAAAGCAAAAAATCTATACGCGAGCGAAACCATCTTTGGAATGTCTATCGATGATCCGATGACCACTCCGCAAGAAAAATACCGCTACGAAGTTTGCCTCACCCTGCCAGAGGATTTTAGCCTAGATCAGGATGCTCCGATGGAGACGATGATTCTCCCCAAATGTAAATATGCCACTAGCCGAGTCTCTGGCGATATCAAAGTTGTCGCTACCGCGACCCACTATCTTTTCAACCATTGGTTGATCAACAGTGCCTACGAACCCGAACACCAGCACGGCCTCGAAATATTCTTAGACAAAGAAAAGGTTTGCGATTGGAATCATTTTGAGCTGGAACTTTGCATCCCAATAAAAGCGCTTATTTAGTATTAAGTATATTTCCTTATTTTTGAATAAGAACAACGCTAAATTTCTATTGATTTAAAAATCCCTTCCATCTCTAACGGATTCCTAAATTGCCAAAATATGTCAAAAAATACTCAAGTCACTGCTTGCATTCTTTGTAACCAAAATTGTGGAATACTGGTTGAGCAAGATCAAGGTGGTAATTTTACCAAGGTGTTAGGAGATAAAGAACATCCGATCTCGGAAGGTTATCTGTGCCAGAAAGCCACCCGACTAAATTATTACCAAAAACAAGCCCGACTCACTAGTCCCTTGCGGAAAAAGGCTGATGGTACTTTCGAAGAAATTTCTTGGGATATTGCAATTCAAGAAATAGCCGATAAATTGGTGGCCATTCGAGACACCCACGGCGGCAAAAGCATCGCTTATGCCGGAGGCGGTGGACAAGGAAATCACATGGGCGGTGTCTTTGGAGCGATGATCAGAGCGGCTTGTGATACGCCTTATATTTATGCTGCTTTGGCACAGGAGAAAACAGGGAATTTTTGGGTCAATGGATTTTTGTTTGGTCGACAAAATACCAATTATTGTGAGCCGGTGGGCGAAGCAGATTATGTGATGATTATTGGTGCAAATCCAGTACAAGCGCATGGTTTTCCCAAAGCCAGACCGACCATCAATGAAGTCTCTAGAAATAAAGCTAAAACGTTAGTGGTGGTCGATCCTCGAAAAACGGACACTGCAAAAAAAGCGGATATTTTTCTACAAGTAAAATCTGGAAAGGATGCTTTTTTATTATCCGCAATGCTCGGATATATTATTCAAAATGGTTTGGAGGATCAATCATTTATTGCGGAGCATACGGTTGGTTTTGAAAAAATAAAACCTCATTTCGAAAGCATTCCCTTGAGTGAATATGCGATGATTTGTGGAATCTCATTGGCCGATATTGAGGAAGTAGCGAATGGGATTGTGAGTGCAAAAACTTTTGTGTTACGCTCCGACCTAGGATTGGAGCAGAGTCATAATAGTACGCTGAATAGTTATTTAGCGAGGTTATTATTTTTGGTGACGGGGCATTTTGGAAGAGAGGGAACCAATTGTTTGCACAATGCTTTTTTTCCATTGATTGGGCATTCTAAAGAACCAGAAGAGGGAGGCGTGACGACTCAGGTAACAGGTATGAAAGGCATCGGAAAACTTTTTCCCCCCAATATTTTACCCCTTGAAATTGACACGGATGATCCGAAGCGTTTGCGCGCATTGATCGTTGATAGTGCCAATCCGGTAGCGACTTATGCCAACACTGCGGCACAAAGAAAGGCGATCCAAAAATTGGAATTGTCGGTGGTGATCGATGTGGCCATGACGGAAACGGCCCAAGCTGCCCATTATGTCCTGCCCGCTCAAACGCAGTATGAAAAAATGGAAGCTACTTTTTTTAATTTAGAATTTCCAGAAAATTTCTTTCACCTCAGGCATCCGATTTCTAAACCCTTAGAAAATACTTTGGATGAACCAGAAATTTATCATCGGATCGTTACGGCGATGGGGGAGCTCCCAAAATCTTTTCCGGTTTTGGAGCAAATTGCTCGTTTAGATCGGCGATTTCCATTGCTCAAATTATTGCCAATGGCATTGAGTGCGACGGTTTTACTTCGGCCAAAATGGAAAAAATACCAACTGCTTATTTTAAAAGAAACCTTAGCCAAAGCACTTCCTTTTGAGCAAGCAGCCCCTGCTGCTTTCGTGTGGGTCGCTTCGCATATTTTTGTAAAAAAATACGAGAAACAAATTCGGCGAGTTGGTTTTAAAGAGCAAGGTTATGCCTTGGGGGAAGCTTTGTTTCAAAAAATCCTAGACAGCAAATCGGGTACTTTAATCAGTAAACATACTTTTGAAGAGAGTTGGGAATTGATCCGACACAAGGATAAGAAAATTCATTTGGAGATTCCTAAGCTGTTGAACTGGTTAGCAGAATTGCCAAAGAAAAAAACAGAGGAGGTCAAACGGAAACGAAAATATCCTTTTAATTTATTAGCAGGAGAACGGCGTTCTTATAATGCCAATGCTGTTTTTCGTGATCCAGCATGGCGAAAAAAAGATGTTGAAGGAGTATTGAAAATCAATCCTAAGGATGCACAAGACTACGAATTAGAAAATGGCGATTGGGTCAAGCTCACTTCGAAAATAGGCCAAATCAAAATACAAATCTGGATAACCGAAGAGGTGCCGGAGGCCATGCTGTCTATGCCTCATGGCTATGGCTTTTCTTATCCAAAGCACGATCTAAAAACGACGGGTGCTTTGGTCAATGTATTGACTTCCTTGGAAGATTGCGACCCTTTGGCAAAAACCCCTTTTCATAAAAATGTATTCGTAAAAATAGAAAAGATTGCCATGGAAGAAGTCTTTTAATGGCAAGGACTTTTTTATAAAAAATGGAAGTAGACAAAATAGCAAGATTTGCAAAGACTTGTTCTTTAGGACTATCTATCTTTGAGTCATTATTAAGCTAAACTCAGCAAAATTTACGAATAATGATTTATTACCTTAGTCTATTTTTATCTCTATTTGCCATCATTGCGCAAGCCCCTTCTTGCAATAATTCATCCTCAGAATCTGAAAAAAAACATATTTTAAACCAACCATTAAAAAAAGAAAACATGAAATTAGGAGCATTCTCGGTAAGCCTCAATGTCAAAGATCTTAAAGCCTCACAAACATTTTATGAAAGCCTTGGCTTTACTGTCCTTGCTGGGAAAATGGAACAAAATTACCTCATTATGAAAAATGAAAATGCTTTGATTGGACTTTTTCAGGGGATGTTTGAAAATAATATTTTGACCTTTAATCCGGGTTGGGATGAAAGTGCCCAAAATACAGAATCCTTTGATGATGTCAGAGCGATTCAGAACGAACTAAAAAGCAAGGACATTGCATTGATGACCGAGGCAGATGAAAAAACGACAGGGCCCGCAAGTATTGTGCTAAGCGATCCTGATGGAAATATGATTTTGATCGATCAACATCGCTAGCGAGGCGAAAATTAATTGAAGTTGTTTAAATTTTTTATTTTGAAAAGAAAAAAAATACTTTGGGGAATACTGATTATTCTCCTTTTGATTTTGGCCATTTGGAAACTTTTTCCAATCTGGTTTGTAAGTAATTATGATTTTCATACTTGAAAAAGATGCTTTTAAGTCTATTGATACCCTACATTTTTTCCTCCTAAAAATACACCATAATTAAAATCTAAACCTGATTGTTCGCTATTACCTGCCGATAATACACGGATATAATTAGAGGTCTCCTGACCGACTCCACTCTTCCATGGTAACATCTATAGAAGTTTAAATCCGGAGAGTCCTTGGAACAACGTTGAGGCTAGGTATTTACTGGTGGCTAGGAGCTTGAAGTCCGAAGACCTCAACCTTGATCCGTCTACGACTTGTAAGTCGTAACGAACAGCTTGTTTTCTGTTGAAAACTTACATTTAAAATTAATGAAACTATAGTTTTCGTGGTCTTGGATTTGTGGGGTATCAATAGGCTTTTAATTAGCCCTAGTTGAGATCAGAATCCCAGATGATGGATACTACATTTTGTCCTGATACTTCCTTACCTTAGTGCGACAAAATTTAGAAGATTTAGCATGAATCATTTCCCCGCTCTCAGCTCTGCCCTTTCTCCACCACACCTTGCGGAATTAGTCATCGAAAAATATGGATTTGGAAAAAGCCTCACCTGCCAAACGATTCGCTTGGGGGTCAATCACAGTTATTTAATTAGTGATGCTTCCAATAAATACGTCTTGAGAGTTTACCATTATAATTGGCGAACAGAAAAGGAGGTGCTCGCGGAAGTAGAATTGCTGAATTGGTTAAAAGCCAATCAGATTAGTCTTGCTGCTCCAATTCCAGACATTAATCAAAATTACATTCAACGAATCAATGCTTGTGAGGGAGAACGTTTTGCGGTATTATTTGACTATGCAGAAGGGGAGCAGTTGAAAAATATGTCCGAAGAGCATTGCCATCAACTGGGCATCGAAATGGCTAAAATCCATCAGTTGACCTTAGACCATCAAATCCATCGAAAAACATATTCTGCCAAATCTTTGGTAACTTGGGCTTTGCAAATGCTTCGCCAGAGGTTTGATGCTTCTTTGGAGGCGATGGAATATTTCGCAAGAGCGAATGCAGAGATCACCAAGCAATTTGCGGAAGCGGATACCAGTCAATTAAGGATGGGAGTCGTTCACTTAGATATTTGGTCGGATAATTTGAAGGTCAAAACGGATTCGAGTATTACCTTATTTGATTTTGATAATTGTGGAAATGGATACTTATTTTTGGATATTGCTTATACCTTGATGCTGTTGTTTAGAGGGGAAGCCGATAAGGCGATTTTTGAAAAGAAAAGCGCATGCTTTTACGAAGGATATGAATCCATCTGTCCAGTTAGCGCTGAAGAAAAGCGCTTGATTCCTTATGGAGGCTTGGCCATTTGGCTACATTATTCTGGAATACACAGCCAACGATTTGATGATTTTACCAATCCATTTTTTAGTGCGGCTTTTTTAAAACATTGGGTCGATAATGTAAACGTGTGGATGGTCTATAATAAAGTGGAGATTTAAATTTTCTTTTTCCATAAAACTAAAACTCATGACGCCAGAACTTGTCTTTCAATTCGCCAGTACCTTTGTCCTTATTGGATGGATACTCTTGATCTTTTTGCCCAATTGGAAGTATACGCAAAAAGCAGTTTTATATGGCGTTGTGCTAATCTTGTCTTTAGTCTACGCCGCTTTGGTACTTCCGACTTTGGCTAATTTTAATCCCGATATGTTTTCCACCTTAGGAAATGTAAAATTACTTTTTCAAGACGATGGAGCTTTGACGGCGGGCTGGGTACATTATTTAGCTTTTGATTTATTTGTGGGAGCTTATATCGTAAGAGAAGCCATTTCGATGAACATGGCGCGCTGGATGTATACTATTTGTCTTCCTTTTACCTTTATGTTTGGACCAATTGGTTTGTTGTTGTTTTATATTTTTCGATTTTTGAGTAAGCAAAAAGCTTGATGATATTATGCAAGGGCTCCCTTTCCCCTAAATAATAAGCACGAGCTGTTCCAAACAATTAATATCAACGATGGATCAAAACCAATTTACAAAAGAATTTCCCGAATTGAGCAAGCACTTCCAATTGAAAAAGGAGATAATAGATCATTGCCAAGTCCATGAATTTAAGGATGGCGATGTCTTATTGAAGGACGGTGGATTTGTGAAATTTATTCCCTTGGTACTTGATGGATTGATTAAAGTCTACAAGGAAGATGGAGAGGGAAATGAAATGCTTTTGTACTATATTCACAAAGGACAAAGCTGCATTATGTCAGCGACGTATTGTATCCAAAATGAAAAAAGCAAAGTAAAAGCAGTGGTAGTAGAAGCCACGAATGTGATTTTGGTTCCCGCAGCAATGGCATTAGAATTCAACCGAAAATATAAAGGGTGGAATGATTTTTTATTTGGCCTTTTTAATTCGAAATATAGTGAGTTGCTTCATATCATCGGTATCCTCACCTTTAGCAAAAAAGACAAAAGACTGGTAGACTATTTAGAAAAAGAAGCTTCTCTCAAGCAATCTAAAGAACTTTCTATTACCCATCAACAAATTGCCGATGACCTCGGGGCTACCCGGGAGGTGATTTCCCGCCTACTTAAAAAACTCGAAAACGATGGTTTCCTAATCTTGAAACATCGAAAAATCATTTTAAAATAACCGCTCCCATTTCCTACTTGTAGCAAATGTTACAAGAATTTAGATAGGAAGCTCCTAATTTTGATCTGTGAAAAGATCATTAATCCTGAAATTACTGTTGGCTTGCCTGATGTGCATTAGCATCCTATACCTAGTGGTAGAAGGGATTAAATTTTATAAACCATAAAATAGAAATAATATGAGAGGTTTTAGTCCTATCCCCTTACTGCTAAGTTTGTTTTTAATGTCCGGGATTTATCTGCAAGCCCAAGATAATGTAGGCATTGGTACCACTAATCCAAGCGCAAAACTAGAGATAAAAGGCGCTGGAAATGACGATGCATCTGCATCTTTAAATGCCACCAATGCGGAAGAGACTTCCCTTTTGTTTGTCCGGAATGACGGAAGAGTGGGAATTGGTACGACTATGCCGGGGGCAAAATTTATGGTGGTCGGAGAAGCAGGTGCTCCTGCTTTGAATATTCTAAACGATGGAACTAATCCAATGTCTCCCGCCCTTCGAATCAATGATAATGGAAGAGTGGGAATTGGTACGACTATGCCGGGCGCAAAGTTTATGGTGGTCGGAGAAGCAGGTGCTCCTGCTTTGAATATTCTAAACGATGGAA
>CAYQRA010000301.1:0-7930 GCA_964419315.1 uncultured Saprospiraceae bacterium
CTTTGCCATGCTTAGGTGGGTTTAGTTGGTATTAATTCCTTTACAGTGTATTTAACGGTTTAGGCTAAAAAATGTTATGTTTTATTAGAATTTCAATTCTAGCTAGTCTAGGAAGTTTTTACAAATCTTGGATTAGGTTTTCTTGGAAACCATTTTGTAGGAGCATTTCGCTTAATGCTTGGAACAGCTCTGCTAATTTTTCATATTTGAAATGGTCTTCGTAAGTAAAAAACCGAGATCGATCAATGCTTAGATCACTAAGGTATTGGAGTTCGGGAAGGGGCGTATTAAAAATGCTCCAGTTCTCTACTTTCAATCGTCCCAGCTCTTTAAGTTTAAAATACTCTACGACCTCTCCATTAACAAATTTGGATAAATTATTGACCGCTATTTTGTCTCGATCACATTCTTTTTTTAAAGCTTTTAATGTTTGGTGGAGAACCGTCTCGTCAAATTGAGAATGTTGAAGCAAATGAATTAAATCAAAAACATCTTTTTCTCTTGGTCGAACTAATAACTGATGGAGTTTCCAAGATACTTGCAAGGGGAGGGGACAGGTATTTTTTAGGATAAACGGATCTCCAATTCTTGGAGTATACCACATCTCTACAGGTGGATAATCAATATCCAAATTATAGCTGAGGTCTAAGCTTAAGTAATCATTCAGTTTGCCATTTACCCAGCACAATAAGTCGGTGTCTACGGTTGGAAAATCATCGTTCATCGCATAGTCAATAGAGCGCCAAAAATCATTTTCTTTAAAGCTTCTAAATTTGACCTGATCCTTGACTTCCATTTCTGTAACTTGGATGGCCCAATCAGAAAATAGCTTCCCGGCATCTTCTTCTCGATCAATAAATTCCAAATAGACCCAATCCAAATCAGCGACTTTTCTGATTGCTGGATTGGCAAAATATTGTCGCGTAATGATACTGCCTTTTACCATAAAAGGAAGATCGACTAAGCTCGCTCTTCTTAGAAAAGCTTCAATGGAATCTATTTGTAGATGGTCATGAGGGGTCATTCTAAAATGGTTTTATATCCGGTCTGGAGTACAGTAGAGTTCATTCACTAACGTACGATGAACTCTAGTATAAAAAAGGAAAGAGATAATATTAGCTTTGAATAGCTGTTAGTTACAGTTGATTGTAAAAAAATCTACGATACCCGTGGGTTTATCCTAATTTTTCTAAATCCAATCCTTGTCTAGTGATTCATTCGAATCAAAAATACAAAATTCAAATTCTTCTTTTACGATTCTAATTTGATGTTCCAGTAAGTTTTGCTTTAGCCGCTCAATTCTACGTTGGGTATTGGCCTCGGTACTATAATCTCTGATCGTAATAAATTTAGTGGTGGAATCATTTTTTAATACATTTCTTGATAATCTAGCACTATGTTTTTCACAAATTTGATAGATCAATGCCTCCTTACTCAGCTTTACTTTGCCATGCCATTCAAAGTAGGTTTTAGAAAGATCTTGGAAGTATCCAGTCATTCCTTTTTGTTGCCACATTGGAACCTCTATTTTGGTCCTAAGAATTGGATAGCCATGCGATAAGAAATCATTTTTTATTTCGGAGACTGCGGTGGCTAATTGTGTTGGATCCTTGCATTGGAGCACTTTACTAATCATCGGTTGTCGATAATATTTGCCTTTCGACAGTTCGATCAGGATTGGCTTGGCAGCAATAGAGTGGCAGAAAGACTCAAATTGGTGAATTTGATCTGCTTGTAAATCTTTGGTCGTGATATGGATTTCAAAAGCATTCATATAAACTACTTTAACGCACTGATTGGCTCAAGAGTTCCTCTATTTACTTATAGAAGTTGTTTGAAAATAGAAAACCAATGTTTAATAAAGGCTGACAAAATAGGGGCTGTTTTCAAGGTAGCCCTTATTATTAAATACGATAAAAATACTTGTATTTAAAGGTCTAGCTATTTATTTCTCAGTTACTTATCTGTTCTGCGAAAAAAGTAAAGGGTCATTTTCAAACCCTTAATAAAAGGGCTAAGATTTAGGGGCTACCTTCCAGATAGGCCCTAAATTAATGACGATAAAAAAACCTTCTTTTTGATACTCCTAACTGTTTGTTTTTCAAATCCCTATAGCTATTTAATACATTGTAAATTAAATTCTTTTGCATTTTGATCGAGCCTGCCTGCTGCCGGCAAAGGCAGGGCTATTTTTAGATTTAGCAAGACATTTTTTAAGCGCATCCTTGTTGGCTGGTCGAAAAAAATAACGAAGTCTAAATCTAAAAAGAGACCATCAAAATTGAAAGTTAATTATTTTACAATGTATTTAATACAATCATTTTTAAACAACCCCATAGAAATAAACTAGCGATTCCGTACATAGACTTATTTTTAAAAGCAAGATAAGCGTATTAAAATTATCTTACTGCACCTGATGATTCCGGCTCCGTATTTGCCTTTGATGCCTTTGCCCTAATCTAAAAATACCCTCTTTTTTTCTCAAAAAAAACAAGGGGCACAGCTCTTCGCTGCACCCCATGTTTTTTTCAAGTGGTATCTTTCGATTACTTTTGTTCTACTTTTTTAAACAGAGATTCCACAAAAGCCATCTTATTAAAGATCTGTAATTTATCAATTTCTTCTCCAACACCAATATAGCGAATCGGAACTTTGAATTGATCGCTGATTCCAATAGCCACGCCACCTTTAGCGGTTCCATCCAGTTTGGTTAATGCCAAGGTCGTTACTTCTGTGGCAGCCGTAAATTGCTTGGCTTGCTCAATGGCATTTTGTCCAGTAGAAGCATCGAGTACCAGCATGACATCGTGTGGAGCAGTATCCAATTTCTTGTTCATGGATCGCTTGATCTTCGTCAGCTCATTCATCAGGTGAATCTTATTGTGCAATCGTCCGGCCGTATCTACAATACACACATCACAATTATTATTGATGGCATATTGTACCGCTTCGTAGGCAACGGCTGCGGGATCCGTATGCATCCCTTTGCTATAAAATTCACAACCCACTCGATCGGCCCAGATTTTTAGTTGATCGACTGCGGCGGCACGAAAGGTATCGGCGGCTCCCAGTACGACTTTCTTACCCTCCAGCTTTAGTTGATGAGCAAGTTTGCCAATGGTCGTTGTTTTTCCTACACCATTTACACCGACTACTAGCAAGACATAAGGCATTTTGTCTTTGGCAGAATTAGGTAGAAACGTTTCCATTTCTTCCGTCTCATTTTCTTTGAGGAGCTGAACGATTTCATCTCTGAGGATAGCATTTAGTTCGGTCGTATTGATGTACTTATCTCGCGCAACACGAGCTTCTATTCTTTCGATGATTTTAATCGTTGTATCCAATCCAACATCAGAAGCGATAAGCACCTGTTCTAATTCATCTAAAACTTCTACATCGATGGTTGCTTTTCCAGCTACCGCTCGTGATATTTTTGAGAAAAACCCAGTTTTGGTTTTTTCTAGACCCTTGTCGAGTTCTTCTTCTTTATTGCGGGTAAAAAACTTCTTAAAAAAACTCATAGTTAGATTTAATGTGATTAATGTGGTAAGAGACGGCAAACATTATTCAGAATCCTAAAAAGAATAACACCTTGGGCTTCCTGCAAAGAATTTCCGCTCTAAAATGAGCAATCAGAGATTATTATACTTATTTTTTGGATAGAAAGGGGAGTATTCAGGATAAAATAACAAAAGGCTTTTCTTTATCAAAGAAAAGCCTTTTGCCAATATATTTGAAATACAGGACAAAGAATTATTTCTTAGCGAAAAACTCTTTTACATTATCCTTGTGTATCATTACTTGCTTGTAAGTATATTTACCAGTTGAAGGGTCTTTTATGCTTTTTACCACTTTTACGAAATCTCTACCAGAACCAGCATTCGCTTTACGTTGAGCTACCCTTGCGTTTTTAGATACTTTTGCCATGATCTTATATTTTTAATAATTTAGACAATATTTTGTTGAGCCGTAAAATCTTACTTGATTTCGCGGTGAACAGTCATTTTTTTAAGAACCGAGTTGTATTTTTTCAATTCCAGACGTTCTGGAGTATTCTTACGATTCTTTTGAGTGATATATCTGGAAGTACCTGGTTGGCCACTAGCTTTGTGCTCTGTACATTCCAAGATGATTTGCATTCTATTACCTTTTGATTTCTTAGCCATTGCTGGAAAATTTTAAATCAGTTAATCAATTACAGTTTTACACCAGTATCAACACCAGCGCGTTCCAATTTCTTTAAGTAAGCGAAAATCCCCAATTTGTTGATAGTACGGAGCGCTTTAGAAGAAACTTTTAAAGAAACCCATTCATTGGTTTCTGGAATGAAGAAACGTTTTTTCTGCAGATTCGGCAAAAAACGACGTTTTGTCTTCCGATTTGAGTGGGATACATTATTTCCCGCAATGGGTCTTTTTCCCGTGAGTTGACAAATTCTAGACATCGTAGGTAATTTTTCTATTCTATCGCAGCAAGTTTGTGGCAAACCGCAATAAAATGAGTTTTTAAAATAAATTCTTGGTGACCTTGACAGGATTCGAACCTGTAACCTCCTGATTCGTAGTCAGGGACTCTATCCAGTTGAGCTACAAGGCCAAGATATTGATAGACAGTTGTTTACGTTTTTATTTTGCCGTTTATTCAAATCTTTTTTCAAATTACAACAAAGCTATTTCCAAAAGGAACCGCAAACGAAATGCAAATTTACAACTTTTTGTAGTTTCTTCCAATAAAATTGAAGAAAATAGAAAAAGAATTTTGCGCTTTTCGCTTTTGAAATTTTTGGGTTTTGTGATTGCGTCTTTTTGATTTTGCTGGCGAGCCGACTAAATGGAGAAAGAACGATTCCCAAGCAACTCTAATACAGGTTAATTAAGACGAAAATAGAATCTGCCCTAATGCACCACAAACTTCTGAGAAATAAAGTTCTCCGGATTTTCTAACATCAAAGTATAAACTCCGGCGGGTAAGAAATCTACTGGAATCTCAATCTCCGGCGAAGTACAACGACCAGGAATAAGACTGCTTTCTATTTTTTTACCCACCATATCATAAAGCGTTAAATCATAATCTTCAAAATCGGGAAGCGATACAGAGATAAAGAGTAGGTCATCAACAGGATTCGGTTTGATGGTCATAAATCCAAGGGGACCTCTTTCTTGTCCATAATGGGCTTCGATGAGTTCAAAGCTACCATTTATATTTAATCGACCTTGGGAAACCGTCGTACCCGTCATAGAAGGAACCACATCGACACCACCCAATAAAAATTCTTTCATCAAAAGAGCCGTAGACATGGGTTGATTGATCGCGTCATTGGCAAGTCCTTGACAAGGAAAACTATACATCAAGGCAATGGCACCTGCGACATGTGGAGCCGATGCAGAAGTACCTCCAAAATTAGGAAAATAGGTATTCCCCGGACTTGTCGACAATGTCCCATTCCCCGGAGCACCCAAATCCACACTTTTGGGACCATATGCAGCACCGATCACCCTTTCGTCCATCTGATTGGTGTTGGTAACGGCTACCATAAAATCACTCGTACAAGTGGTCGGAAGGTCCCCGTATTCATCGACATCCCAGTTTCTATCAGCAGTAGCCCCAACCACTAAAATCCCTTCTGTTCCCAAAGAATCTAAGGTGGGATTCCACATCGTGAAGGTATTGACACAATCCCCGCCATCTACCCCCAGCGAATAATTACAAGCCACCACAAAAGCGCCTTCCGCTCCGCGGGTATTATTATACAATTTGCGTTGTTCATAGGCATAAAACATAGCTTCTACCGCCTCAGACTCAAAACTCACCTGACTTAAGATCATCAATTTAGCATCCCAGTTGACTCCGCTAATACCAATGCCATTATCCCCTTTAGCACTTACGATTCCCGCTACACGAGTACCATGAGGATGGGCTTCATGTTGATCGTCTTTGGCGCTTGTCCGCAAACCCATAATATCGTCGATGTAGCCATTGCTATCATTATCGATATTGTCATTTGGGATTTCTTTAGGATTGTGCCAGAGATTGTCTACCAAATCTTCATGATCCAATTCGCAACCACCATCCATGATAGCTACGACTACGGTGTCTCCCTGTGCACTCAAACCACCTGTGGTGACCTCCCAGGCCTCGGGTGCTTGGATTTTTCGTAAAGCCCATTGCTCATCATAGCGCATATCGTCTGGTGTAATACCTCGGTACTCCATTTTATGATTGAATTGAGCATTGGCAACCAAAGGAGATTGGCGTATTTGATAGAGTAATTCATTGGCATCCACGGCATATTCATCAAAATGGAAGACATGCATATTGGCGCCCGCATGGAGTGGGCGATGATGGCTTAAGGCTGTTTCTATCTGCCGAGTTGCGAAAACTCGTTCTAATGCATTGGGCGTTACTTCTGGATTGAGTTGTACCAGAATATCTCCGAAAGCCCTTTCTAAAATCGATTGAGCAGGGAGGCATTGGAAGGCAAGGAAAAAACTGAGTATAAATAGCTTAAATTTTGTCATGGATTGTTGTTTAAAACATCTTTACTGTTGAGGTCGAGGACTATTCACCTCGGTATGCAATTTAAGAAAATAGGAAGCGCTATGCAATAAACGATTGCCATACCACGAAAAAAGTGTTCCATCTACTAATTTAATGACAGATTGGGGACAAAGCTTTTGAAGTTCGGCGATATGTTTTTCTTGAAAAGGGTAGGGTTCGGAAGAAAGCAGGATACAATCTGGCTGTTGTGCTTGTAGTTCGTCCAGTGTGAAAGTAGGATACCTGCTTTGCTCCGCAAAAGTATTGGTGAATCCAGCTAAAGTCATCAAATGGTCAATAAAGGTATCTTTGGCGACGGCCATATAAGGATTTTTCCAGATCAAATAGGTCGCAGAAAGTGGTGCTTGGGAGGCCGTTTTGTTGGCCAGAGCGTCGAAAGAAGTGGCAATGGCTTGAACTAAGGTCTGAGCTTGGGAAGAACGGTCGGTGAGGTCGCCTAGGGTTTGAATCATATTCAGGGCATCTTCTAAGGTTTTGATATCACTCATCCAAATAGGGTAGATTTGGGCGAGTTCTTCGATCTGGCTTTGTTCGTTTTCTTCTTTATTGCCAATCAATAAATCAGGCTTTAAAGCACTAATGCGGTCAAAATGGAACTGCTTGGTGCCACCGATTCTAGTTTTTGTTCGAAACCATTCTTTGGGAAATTCACAGAATTTGGTAATCCCAACTACCCGATTTTCTAAGTGCAGATAATGTAAGAGTTCTGTTTGGGATGGAACCAAAGAAATAATTCGCTGCGGATGCTTTGGAATTTGGACCACTCGACCCATTTGGTCTGTTATTATTTGATGTTTAACCATTGAAAATAACTAGAATTAGAGAAATGTTTAATGTACGTATTTAAATAGCCCAAAGGCAGGGTTTATACCTCCAGAGGCCGTTTTCGCACAATATAAATGTATTTGGAAGTGAAGTGTTCTATATTTGTAGCCTGAGCAAAAAATATAGAAGTTAGAACGCCGGGCTATCTATACTTAGCAGCAAAAAAACCCAAACGAAAAAGCTAAAACTCAGATTTGCAAACTTTGACATTCTCCTGTGATCTTTCAAAAAAAAAATAAGTGTTTTTTGATAGGTTTCCTATTGGAGTTTGTCAAAGATTTTTTACGAACTCCTTATTAGTAAGAATTTTTAAATTTCTTTTCTCCTGCCTTTATCGCCCATGTTAAATGGTTCTCCTTTGGAGGAATCGGACAGCTATAACCATCTTTAAAAGCACAGTAGGGATTATAACTTTGGTTGAAATCAAGACTTAATCGGTTGTCTTGGATATCCGAGATTTTGATATCAATGTATCTTCCCCCTCCATAAGTCGTTTTGATATTGGTCAAGTCCTTGAAAGGGATAAAGAGGTAATCTTTATATTCTT
>CAYQRA010000302.1:0-7922 GCA_964419315.1 uncultured Saprospiraceae bacterium
TATTTATTCATCCCAAATTCCAAGGACCCATGAGTAAAATTATTACCCGTCTCCTGACAGTAGGAGTGGCCTTTCTTTTTTCTTTTTCTGCTTTTGCGCAGACACCTCATCTCAATGCGCTTCCAGCAAATGTGACAATGGATGTTGGAGATACCGTGACCGTGTATTTCACAATGGATAATGTTACTAATTTATTTGGTATTCAAGGAGCCATAAACTTCGATGAAACTAAATTGAAGTATCTAGATATCCCAGCTGCGGATATTAACATTCCAGGAATGACTCCACCTAATTGCGGTGGCTTAGCTTGCTCCTTCAATGATGATTTTGTAAGCTCTGGTTTCGTAGTTTTTACCTGGGCAGATTTTTCTGTCGGTATTATGATCAATAGCGGTGATACTCTTTTCAGTGTACAACTCGAAGCCATCGCTAGTGGAACATCCCAAGTGGACCTTACCGATACAAATTTTGGAAACCCACCACTGGAATTGAAAGTGCTCATACCAGATATGAATAGTAATCCAATAGAGGTAGTTCCTACAACAAGTCCAAATACCGTCACCGTCACTGGTGCATCCGACCCTTGTAGCGCTTTCTCTGGCCTCGCACTCTACGCAGCCAATGATTCTGCCGCCACTGGCGAGCAAGTCTGTGTAGACATCAATGCCTGTAATTTCAACGAAATGGTCGCGATGGAATATGGTTTGGAGTTTGATCCAAACTTAATGCGTTTTGACTCCGTTACGAATTTTAATCTTCCCAGATTAGGAACTGGTAATTTTAGTGATGCAATGGCCTCTACCGGAATTATCACTACGACCTGGAGTGATTCCGCAGGATTAGGAATTTCCTTTCCGAATGCCACACCGATGTACTCAGCCTGTTTTACCCTGATTGGCCCCGGTGGTTCAATGGATAGTCTACTCTTTGCAGAAAGCATTATCCAACAAGCATCAGATACCTCTTTTGTAGATATGCCTTTTGAAACACAAGGAGGAAAAATTACCATCCTTGGAAATACCAATGCTTCGATGGTTATCGAAGTCGGAAGTACGGGTATTGATCAAGGCGAACAAGGTTGTGTGGATGTTACTGTTACCAATTTTACGGATATGCTTTCCCTCGATTTTACGATGGATTGGGATCCAACAATTATTCAGTTTGATTCTATCGGAGATCCCAATAATTTCTTTATGGGAAATATCGGAACCGATTTCGATACAACTTCCGCACTGGTCGATGCAGGTAATCTCACCTTGGAATGGTCTTCTGCAACACCAGTTACTCAGCCCGCTGATTTTGTTTTATTTCAAGTCTGTTATGATGCTATTGGTGCCATTGGTACAGATAGCGATGTTATCATTAATAGTGATGTGGTAGCACTAGATGCCACTGCATCTGATGGTATGAGTGGTTCTATTCCGGTTACTGTAAATCCTACTGCTGGAAATATTGACATTACAGGTTCCACCGGAAACTTTACTTTCAATACTACGGATGTTAGTGTTTGTCCCGGAGATACCTTTTGTGTAGAGTTTTTAACAGAAGCTTTTACTAATGTCGCTTCCTTTGGATATACCCTCGAATGGGATCCTTCTATTTTAACTTACGATAATTCCGTTTACGTAGACTTACCACCAGCTGGTCCACTATATACCACAGGATTCAATACCACTCAAGTGGCCAGTGGAAAGCTAGGACTGATCTGGTTTCAAAATTCCCTAACGGGTTTTACCTTTCCTAATAATGGAGATACTTTAGTCCAGATGTGCTTTATCGCCGATGGGCCAGATGGTACGGATTATACTTTTAGTTATTCAAATGATATCAATGTTACCGAAGTTGGTAATTCAGGAGGAGGGCTTCCTTTTGATCTTAATCCAGGGACGGTGAGTATTACTACTGCTGCCTGTGGAAATCCAGCACCTACTGTTTCTGGAGTGATAACAGATGTGCCTTTATGTTTTGGAGATAGCACTGGTGCGATTGATATTACGGTCGCAGGAGGAAATCCTAGTTTTACTTATAGTTGGGATGGCCCAGGTAGCTTCACTTCGACGGATGAAGATTTAATGAATATTCCTGCCGGTACTTATAATGTAACGGTCACTGATAATTTAAGCTTAGTAGTTACAGATTCTTATACCGTAGGAGAACCTACTGCCATTGCGCTAAGTGCTACCGCAGTAGAACCTACTTGTATTGGGGGAAGTGATGGTTCGATAGATTTGACCGCAAGTGGAGGAACCGGAACACTTAGTTTCCTATGGGATGATGCTAGTGCTTCAATGGACGAAGATCCATCAGGTTTTGCGGCAGACACCTACCAAGTAATTGTAACCGATGATAATGCTTGTCAAGATTCTTTAGAAGTAATCATTGGCGAACCTGCTGGTATGGTCTTGAGTGCTACCACCGTTTCTGCTTCTTGTAATGGTGGAACGGATGGAGAAATTGACTTGACAGTATCAGGAGCGGCAGCAACAGTTACCTTTTTATGGGATGATGCTGGTGCTTCAACAGATGAAGACCTGACAGGCCTTGCGGCGAATACTTATAACGTAATTGTAACCGATGGAAATGGCTGTATAGATTCTCTAGAAGTAACGGTTGATGAAAATGCTGCCTTTACACTCAGTGGAGTAGTTACTGATGTTTCTTGTAATGGAGAGGGCGATGGAAGCATTGACCTTTCTGTAATGGGAAATACGACTGCTGCAAGCTTTGCTTGGAGTAATGGCGCAGGCAGCGATGAAGACCCTTCAGGTCTTGCCCCTGGTGATTATACCGTAACGGTAACTGCAGATAATTGTGATGTTACTGCAATGTTTACTGTTGTAGAACCAGATGTGCTTAGTGGATCTACCGTTTCTACGGATGCCACTTGTAGTGGAGGTGGAAATGATGGAAGTCTTGACCTGACCGCAGCAGGAGGAACCTCTCCTTATGCTTATAGCTGGGATAATATGCTCGGCTCTGTGGAAGATCCCACGGCTTTAATGCCAGGCACCTATTGTGTAACTATTACCGATGCCAATGATTGTACGGCCTCCACTTGTGGGACCATCAATGTGGGTGGAAACTTTACCATTAGCGGAGTTGTGGCCAATGTTTCTTGTAATGGAAGTGATAATGGAGGAATTGATTTGACAGTGACTGGAGCTTCTGGAACACAGACTTATGCTTGGGATAGTGGTTCAACTAGCGAAGACCTTTCTGGATTAGGCCCAGATACTTATAGAGTAACGGTAACCGATGGCGGATGTGAAGTCATTGATAGTTTTGTCGTAACAGAGCCAATGGTACTAAGTGCGGTTCCAATGCCAAGCGGAGCTTCTTGTAATGGATTTTCTGATGGAAGTATCGACCTTACGGTTTCTGGTGGAACAACTCCTTATTCTTTTAGTTGGGACAATGGAGCGGGAATGATGGAAGATCCTAGCGGGCTATCCGCTAATACTTATTGTGTAACGGTAACGGATGCCAATGATTGTGTTATTACTACTTGTGCAATGGTAACCGAACCTAATGTGATTGGGATTTCTGGAAATGTCACCGATCAATCTAGTACTATGGTGAATGACGGTGCTATTGATATTACAGTTGTTGGCGGAACAACACCCTATATGACCTACAACTGGGAAGGCCCAGCACCATTTACTTCTATGGATGAAGATCTGACTGGACTTGCACCAGGTGCTTATGATGTAACGGTAACAGACAATGCAGGTTGTACTCAAATTGCGAGTTTTGTAGTTGCACCAGCTGATTTTCCAGTGGTGACGGATTTTGATATTACAGATGCCTTATGTGTTGGACAATCTTCCGGTGGTGTTGATATTACGGTTAGTGGTGGAGCAATGCCTTATACCTTTGTTTGGGATAATGGTCCTCCGGCAGCTACCACGGAAGACTTGACGGGTGTTCCTGCCGGAACATACTCCGTGACCATCACTGATGCAAGTATGAGTACTATCGTAGCTGGACCTTACACCGTAGGTGAAGCAATTCCCGTAACGTATTCTGAAACTCATTTGGATGCCAGTTGTAATGGACTATTCGATGGAGAAATACACTTAACGATAAATGGAGGAGCAAGTCCTTACACCGTCAATTGGAATATCATGGTTTTAGATGGCCCAGATTTGACTGGACTTTCTCCAGGGCTATATACTCCAACGATCATAGATGCCAATGGCTGTGGATTGCCGGGTATTCCAATCGAAATTGAAGAACCTACTGCGGTAGCAATTGCGATCGATCAAGTAGTCAATGTTTCGTGTAATGGAGGAAATGATGGAGCGATCTCAATCACTCCTTCTGGTGGAACACCAACTTATACTTATGCTTGGTCTAATGGTTTTTCTACGGAAGATTTGACCGGTGTTCCTGCCGGTGATTATACCCCAATAGTAACGGATTCAGAAGGATGTACTCAAACGCTACCTGCAATCACCGTGGGCGAACCAAGTACTATCTTGGCAAATGCGACGATTGATCCAATTAAATGTGAAGGCGAAACCAATGGAGCCATTGATTTAGCACCCTCTGGTGGAACTAGTCCTTATACTTTTTTCTGGAGCAATAGCTTGGGAAGTATGGAAGATGTTTCTAATCTAGGATCAGGATCTTATACCGTAACCATTACGGATGCCGCAGGATGTACTGTTGAGGCTGGTCCATTTGGATTTTCCAATCCTTCAGCGATAACTATTAATGAAAATATTAATATGCCAACGGCTGCCAATAATGATGGATCCATTGACTTGTCGATTATTGGAGGAACAAGCCCCTATAATTATAATTGGACGGGTCCTAATGGTTCTTTAACTGGTGAGCCAATCACTGGCTTAAGTTCGGGAGAATACCGAGTGACAGTGACTGACGCTAATGGCTGTGAAGCTTATGAAACGTATTTCTTAGTTGGCAACTTCGGAGCAAATGGAATCGTAACAGATGCTTCTTGTAACGGAGGTACTGATGGAAAAATAGAATTGAATGTACAAGGAGGAATAGGACCTTACGATTATCAATGGAATAACCCAGGAATGGGGACTGCTGCCGATCTATTAAATATTCCTGCTGGAAACTATTGTGTAACGATTACCGATCTCCCTACCATGGCAGTCATTATTGAATGTTTTGATGTAGGAGAAGCAACAGCAATATTAATTTCTAATATTGATGTGACCAATGAAACTGGGACTGGCTGTAATGGTTCGATCAATGTAAATGTAATGGGAGGGAATCCTCCCTATAATTACCTCTGGAGTAATGGAGCGACCAGCAAAAATATCTCTGATGTTTGTAAAGGAGATTATACTTTGGCTGTAACCGATGCGAATGGTTGTTATGAAGAATCTATAGTGATTACAGTATTGGCTTCTCCGATTGTTTGTGAGGATGTAATTGTTACGGATACCAAATGTCATGATACCGATGATGGTACTGCTCAAATTCTTTTCTTTGGAGGCTGTGGCCCTTACACCATTAGCTTAAGCGGTGGGCCAAATAAAATCAGTAATGATGGCGATGTAACTTATACCGATCTTCCTGCTGGAATGTATACGGGTACGGTTACAGATAATCAAGGAAGCTTTAAGAATTTTTCTTTTGAAATTAAAAGTCCAGAACCAATTATTATTACGCTAGAAAGTATTACTAATAATACGGGAGGAATTAATTGTAATGGAATTATTGATATTTCCGCTACTGGCGGAGTAGGTCCTTATACTTATATTTGGAGCCGAGGAGATACCAGTGAAGATCTCTTTAATGTTTGTGGCGGAGCAGTTACCTATAGTGTAACGGTAGTAGATGCGAATGGATGTACGGCACAAAATGGTGGATGGATCGTAGAAGATCGTCCAGAGATTCAAATAGCGGTAACCACTCAATTGAATGAAACTTGCTTTGGCGCTTGTGATGGACAATTGATTGTTGTGGCTTCGGGAGGTATCGCACCATTTACCTATAATTGGAGCAATAGTGTTACTGGGCCTGCCAATACCAATCTGTGCCAAGGTGCTTATACGCTTACGGTCACCGATGGTGTGGGAACGACGAGAGAAGAGACTTATGTGATTAGTGGTGCTTCTGCACTCCTGACTCAAACAGGTGTGGTAACGGATGATCAGGGTGGCGCAAATAATGGATCTATTTTATTGACGGTTGCTGGAGGAGTTGGACCTTATACTTATGAATGGAGTAATGGAGCTATTTCAAATCCTGCTATTGGTTTAACTGCTGGAGTTTATAATGTAGTGATTACAGATGCAAGTGGATGTGTTATTGATGGTTCTTATACGGTGAGTTCCGACATTCTCTTATTTACGGTTGAAGAGGATATGCCTTCTTGTAGTGGAGATACCAATGGATGCTTAGAAGCTTCTCCAACAACGGGAGACGCACCCTATACTTACCTCTGGAGCACTGGCCAAACTAGCAAACAAATCTGTACGCTAGGAGGTGGAATGTATTCTGTAACGGTAACTGATTCCAAAGGTCTTTCTGCCACGATAGAAGAATATTTGCTAGCGGATCCTGATCCGATAACGATCCAAACGGAAAGCTTAGGAGGTGGTTCTGCTCAGGCTATTGTTAGTGGTGGAACGGGGGCTTACACCTATGTGTGGAATGATGCTAATAATAGTTCAACTGCTTCGATAGAAGGATTGCGACCGGGATCATACGGGGTCTTGGTGACGGATGAAATGGGTTGTTCGCAACAAGCAGATCTAGATGTGCGACCAGAAGGAGATTGCCAAGATGTACGTCAGGTAATTTCTCCAAATGGAGATTCTAGAAATGATGAGTTTATGATCTTATGTGCTTATGAATATACCGAAAATACACTGGAGGTTTTTGATCGCTTTGGACGCATGATCTATCTGGGAGAAAACTACGATAATACTTGGAAAGGAACTGACCTCAGTGGTATTCCTTTACCAGAAGGTGGTTATTTCTGGGTATTTAAATACCGAGATGCAGATGGTGTTCTAGAAACCGTCAAAGGACATTTAACCATCATCCTCAATTAATCCTATTCCCAAGAACTTTAATTCTAAAACAGCGAAAATGAAAAAATTACTATATATCGTTTGCTTTCTTAGTTTCTTTCATACTATGCAAGCACAAGAGGAAGGCATCTTTGTTCACTATACGATCAATCCAATGTTGATCAATCCTGGAGCCACAGGTTTTGATGATTTGCATCATAATCTTTTTATGAATATGCGCGCTTCTTGGACGGGTTTTTCGGGAACCCCTCGTAACTACTCGATCAATTATAATGGCCCGATCAGTAAGAATCTAGGATTGGGAGCGATGGTCTTTTCCGAAAACATTGCCTCCCTAAATCGAACGAGAGCACAGTTGAGCTATGCGATTCGGTTTAAGGCCAATGACTTCAAAATGAGTGCAGGGGTTTCTACCGAATACCACCGTACTCGATTAGATAATAATGTCGTGTCTAGTGCTGTTCCGGGGCTCTATGATGGAGGAGATGAAATCGTAGAAAACTTGATGAATGGAGAATCCAATTTTGATGCTTCTTTGGGATTCTATGGTGCTTATAAGGAGCAAATTTATTTTGGTGTAGCCTTGCCTAGTTTGGTTCGAAATCGTTTGGATCAAATTGAAGGCCTAGGAGGGGATATCAATTTCTTGGTAAATGTGGCTGGTAAATTTCCATTGACGGATTCTAAAGTGATTTTACAACCTTCGATTTTGTTGAGACAAGTCCGGTACTCTCCTTTATTGACAGACCTCAATTTACTAGCTTCTTTTCTCAGTGAGCAATTGATCACCGGAGTATCTTACCGTGCTGGTGCAGGTGGTAGCTTAGGGCTTACCTTAGGAACCAAATATAATGCGCTTCGCCTCTTGTATTCTTATGATATCTTTCTCGATGAATTCCAAAG
>CAYQRA010000303.1:0-7898 GCA_964419315.1 uncultured Saprospiraceae bacterium
ATAATCCTTTTCTTGTGCAATCGTTTTATTGTGAATCAGCAAATCTTGTTGGTTGATCGCCAATCGTGCTTCCGCTCCAGCAATTTGATTTTCAATGGCCGCCACTTCATATTTGGAAACTTCTTTTTGTAATTTCCATTCTTCTCTTCTTCGTTTGTATTGAGCGGTAGTCGATAAAATATTCGCCGTTTGACTGGAAAGACTGGCAATCGTGCGAGCCACTTTAGCACCAGCGGAAACCGCATCTCCAAACTTCATTCCGCCATTGGCCAATCCGAAAGTATTCGGAAATAAATGAGGGAGAATAGACAATCCTTCTATAAGAAATGCCGAGCCTTCCAAAATCACAGAAGTCGACATCAAGCCCAAAGCAGCGCGTTCGGTTTTATTGATGTTGCGCTTGTATTGCTTTTTATAATAAGCCACTCGGTGTTCTGCACTGAGCAGATTTTCTTGTAAGGCCGCGAGCGAATCATTGGCTTCTTCGATCTGCTGTTCTTTGATAAAAGTAGTGAGGTTTAAAATATTTTTTTGTTGGGTGGCCCGTAAGCGAAGCAAAGTTGTTTCGTCTTTCTTTTCGATAGCCGAGAGGAGTTGGCCGCCCAACTGACTGAGGTTGGCCGCTAAGCCTTTGGCTCTTTCTATCATCAAGGAAAAGCGGTAAATCGGCACCAGATTTTGGTAGGTCAATAGTTCCACTGGATCACCACCAGTGGCAGCGGCTCTGGCCAATAGTGCCGGATTGATCGGCACTTGAAAAAGAGGCAAGGCGCGTTTGACCCCATTGAGGTCGAGGCTATTGTGTATTTTGTATAATCGATCGATTACCGTATCCCAGGTTCCTTCCAGTTTTTTATTTTCTGGCACACAGAAATAAGCATCGAGGTTATTATAGGGTTGGAAAAACAGGGCTGATCCTTCGACCGGAACTTGGTCTTCCAAGGTAATTTTAAAGGGAGGAATTTCATCACCATATTGTGATTGAATATCGGCGAAGGTCGCAGCACTATAAGTCGTACAAACTCCGAGACTTTCTGGCTTGGGGCCCAAGAGATCGTAAGCTTGTACATAGCGCATCGTAGCCATCGTAATCGACTCCCAATTATTGCGCGCAAAATATAAATCTCCCCATTTAATCAGATTGTCGATATAAGCCATCACCACCGATTTTTCATAAGCACCAATGCGCAATCGTGCAATGGCATGTGGATCAAAAGGATGTTGATTATAAGCCGCAATCTCTTGTGGATTACTGACGTATTCTTGTAGACTTTCTATTTGATAATTTCTAAACAAACGGAATTGCCAAGCCTGGCTGGCTTCGTTGCTGGCCTGATGATTCTGTAAAACAATATCAACAGATTCTAGCTGATCATCTGTGAGATGTAACTGGCTTAAGGTAAAACTCAGATCCGTACTCTGATTATACTTAGAAGTCACATTTCCTTCCGAATCAATAATACCAAAAGTCTTTAGGTAAGACCAAATATTGATAGAAGTATTCCAATCAATCGTGGAAGTTTCGAAAGATTGATTATTGATCAAATAAGCATTGGCCGTAGGGTCAAAAATATATTGATACCACTTTTCTGCTTCCTCAAATCGCTGGTTGGTTTTTAGGCGATCAGCGATGTACATCGGCGCGTAAAAAAATACTTCCCAATAATACAAACCAAAAGCTCCTGCGTAATCAACCTGGTAACCATCCGTTACATCGGGAGGAAAAACCCTTGCTTGATCCAAACCAAAACGTTGAAAAGGAAGTATGGGTTCTACCGGAGCCAATTGGCTGTCCAAAGTCAATAATTCATCAATTCCTCCGGCAAATAATTTTTCATTCAAATCATATACAGCAGCTGTGGTAAGGCGATTGGCTTGAAAATCGGATTCCCCAGATGCAGCGGAATCAGCTCTAAAAAAGCCAATCGAACTCGGATAGTTCCCTGCATAAAGGGTATCGAGAACAAGCCAAGTATTGGTGTCGGTAGCACAAAAACTTGCTACCTTTTCCTTGACGAGATCAAAAGAAATATCATAGATTAGCCGACCGTTACCATCTAAGCAATTGAGGATTTGCAAATCTTCGAAATATGCTGCGGAAAGGCTAGCGTCAATATTACTGTTAATAAACGATGTAGTATCAAAAAGGGGCATATTGGCTAAAACATCTATCACATCTCTGACACGCTGATCGGTATGAGCATTATTGGTGAAAAAGGTAGACAAATAACTCGAAATTGCTTGTAGGTCTGCATTACTTTGTAATCGCCCGTAAGCATCTAAATAATTATCATCGACCAATTGATTAAAAATAGTTTCCGAATCCGCTTCACTAACACCATAGGTGCCCGGAGAAGTAAAGGAGTTGGGATAAAATAAGGTATCTGCATTGTATAAACTATCGCTGATATAAATTGGATCATTTTGGGGAGGACTCATCAAAAAGGCTTCTTGGTCTCCTTTAAAAACAAAATGTCCAGCGGTATTTTTTACCGTAAAAATACGATATGGATGATTGCGAAATTCTTGAGATAAAACTTGAGAATCTCCATTGCCAACAGGTGGAACGCCTGGCGCAAGTGTCTGATCAGCAATGTAATTGTCATAAATCGTACGCTTGGTACTCAGGAGACTTAGTTGCCCGGCCGTCAAATTAATTTGTGGAGTGTACCTTTCTTCACTCTGGTCGTCATCCATTTTAAGGAACAAAAATTCACCCGGATTAACCAGTGATCCAATGTTGAGTCGACTATCGAGAATGAGTGGTTTAAAAACCGGCAGTTGCCCATTATAACCAAGTTCTTTGAGGTAATTAAATTCCATAACCACTTCGTAGAGTTGTTCTTCAAAACACAATACATCAGCGTCGGTAGCCATAGGATGATTCAATATAGAAGTCGCAATCGTAGAATTCGAAACCGTGTCAATCATTGGGCCATAGAAAATTGCAATTTTTTCAAATTTGTTTTCTCCCTCCAATAAGGAATAATATTTTCCTTGATCAATTTTTAAAGGATACACCTTATTCCACCATAGTTTACTCATGTCAAAATAGTTATCTGGTAAAATATCTTTAAGCGATTCCGATTCTTGAAAGGTACTCGGATGAGCAGCAATAACTTGATTAGCAATGAGGGTTTGTGGCTGTATCCAATTGCCTTGAAAGTCATAAAAAGTATATTTGATCGTCGCTTTAGTAATGGTTTGACTCGGGTCTTGACTTTTTTCTATGGTGGTCGTTTCTACCCAAAATAAAAAGAGTTTATTGAAGACATAAATAGGCGTTACTTGTGCAGCAGGAATGCTTTGATCTACTTTTTTCCATTCGGTCCAAGTGACGCCATTTTCTCGCACCATGTAATAGTAGGTGTAAGGGTCTGTCGCCGTTCGGGCAAATAAGTAAAGGTCGTTTTCCGCGTCCGCGCCTGCATTGGGATTGGGGCAAAAATAGGCATCTACGGGCACGAGCTGGGCGAGTTCGGTAAACTGTTTGAGGTATTTGGTATACGCTTTTTGTACGTTGGTATCGTTGATCTCATTTTGATTCAAGTCGTTTTCCAATTGCTCAAATAAGCTGGTCTTGGAACTCCGGAAAGCAGGGTCGAGGTAATTTTCTGGGTAGAGGAAAATTTTGCGGTTCGCTTCCCACAAGCGGTAGTTGCTAATCCAATCCCACCATGCATCTGGGATTTCAAAAATATCCACCCCAGACTCTAGGTGAGCGCGGCAGCGCGTGAGGTATAATTGACAGGCATTGAGTCCTTCTTTGATGTAAGAAATTTGGGCATCCTCCCCCATTTGCACATCCGTCAATAAATACTCATAGAGATTTCTAGGTGTTTTTATAAAGGATGTTTCTGAATTATCTTCTAGGATATGAATACAAGCGCCCATCAGCGCATCGCGTTTGATCGCTCCGATTTCTCCATCTAATTGTCGCTGGAGAGCAGGCCAATTGGCGCCCGCATTATACTTCGCTTTTACGGCTTCATAGACCAGTTCAGCCACCGTTTCGTATTCGTTATAAGCCTCTGTTGTATCATAATCGTCATAGGTATAATGATTAGGATCTTGATCGCCTGCCAGGTCGGCGACCTCCTGCAAAGTACTCAAATCCATCCCCGTCTTATCCATTTGATCAAAGATGTCTTCCAGAATAATAAGCTGGTGAATTTTATCACTTCTGACAAACTTATTCAATAAGATAGCTATATCTTCCGCCAACCAACCCGTAGCATCGGCTAATAAAGGAACTGCTGCTGCTTGGTCTTGGGTTTCCACTTTTTCTATATAATCTACAAAACGACCATTGACATCTCCATAAGCAAAAATCATCTGCTGGAGTTTATCAATATTGAGTAGCGCTGTTAAATCCAGTGTTTGAAATTGCCCTCCGCTATAACCATAGGCGAGAGGATAAGTCCGTACACTTTGTAGAAGTTCCACACTCCATTCCAACTTTTGACTAGCGACCAACCAGCGAGAAAAATAAGTAAGAATCTCCTCTGCCTCCGTCTGATCATTGTCTAAAAAAACAACTAAAGGATTGCTACAAACGAGATTTAAGATGACCTCTGCATAATCGGATGATGTCCCAAAGAAATTGGCGAACTCCTGATACAACTTACTTTCCATTTCGGCAGTTTCTTCTTCTGGATCTGTACTTGAAGAACTAACCAATACTTGTAAACTCTCTAGCCAAGCGGGTACTAATTCGGGCAGGTATAAAATATCAACGGTCGGCGAAAGGACTCCTTTGTTGATATAATATAAATCATAGACGCTTAGGTTAGACGCTTTTATCTGAGCAACATTTTTTGCAAACTGTAATAATTGTCTCATGGCTGGGCTACCTTTATCCCATCCCTGAATCTTGCGAAGCAATACAAACTCTTCTAGGGATAATTCTAATAAATCGGCAAGGAGAACATATCGGTAAAATTCACTAAGAGCATTAACCTCTAATGAAAGCGTACCATTTAACTCATAAAACATTTCGACTAAATGATATAATTGATCCTGCGTGATTCCTAGCGCCCCAGCTAGCCAGGAAGCATAATACTGATCCTGAGCCGCTTCCGATTCGGGGGTCCAAACCCAAGGATCCTCCGAATAAGTGGGATTGAAATAGTCCGCTTGCGTCGTACTCCTTCCAGGATGATAAATGGTCTCTGTCGCATTATTAAAAATTTGATCAAACTGGGTCGGCCCCTCTGCCATACCATAGTTTTTTAAATTACCAATCAAAGCGCAAGTCGTATATACATCCGTTTGGTAAGTCGTCATCAAATCTTGAAATTGCGCTAATTTCTTTAGAAAGTCATAGTCTAAAACAGGAGCGATATTATTTTGCAAAATGCGCATGACCCAATCCAATTCTGCAAAACTCCAATCTAAATGCTTGGCCAATCGAATAAAACGATGCGTGTAATCTATCTGTTCGGTGTGTAGATTTTCGATGACATTGATCCCACTTACCGATTGGATAACCATGGGATCATCCAAGCCTTTATTGATGTAGAAAAGACCATTTAAGCCAGCGTCTATTTCCGAAGGCGATAAGTTTTGAAATAATAAATTTTTCACCTCTGCAGTAGATAAATCAGTTTGTTGGCTAAACACACTCAGTTGGTTGAGCCCACTGATACTAGGTAGACCATAATACAGCGCCAAAGTGGTTTGATCAGTATTGGCCGTTCCGATCAAAGCCCAAGTTTCACTACTCATTGCTAATCGCTCTTTATTTACCGGATAGCCGTAATCCCCCTTTTCAAAAGCTAAATAAATCGCCAATAAAGAAGAATCCAATCGATCCAAATAAAGTCGCAGTCTCACCAAAGAGAGGCAGAAAGGAAGATTAAAAGGATAAAAATCTGCTGCGAGAAACTGGTAAAGCGTGGCCCCCTCTTCCAGCTCCAAATGGCTGTCCAGAACTGATTCTAGTCGTTGATTGATGATCTCCAAATAAGCCACTGGCTCGTTGGTGTTTTCACAGGTTAGCGCCAGTTCCGCTAGATCGGGTCGCCGAAAATTAAAAGTCATCTCCTCTGCAATTGTACTTTCATTGGGCAAGGTGATGTACTTATGAATGAGGTTCATCAAATCCACAAAATACGCCGCAGGACTGAGTACCGATTTGCAAGCTTCGCAATCGCAATAATCGAGGCTACCGAATAGCTCTTGATAACCGGGCACCTCTTTATAATGCGCCACGGTATCGTCATGCACAGGAGAGACGGCCATAGCCGTGGTATGGCGACTCGTCATATTGTGAATCGCTGCGGTCATATTCGCCACATTATGGCTGATGCCTTCCGCTCTTCGATGAATCACTTTGGCGATCAATTTTCCACCCAATTGCTCCGCCATCTCTGACACAAAATGCGCTTCGCTCAATACCGCAATTTGATGCGCGGAACGATAAGGTTTAAAGGAGCGATACCGCTGGAGTACTTTCGTCACTTTTAATAATACCCCATCGCCATCACAGACGCCCTCTGGATGCAAGCGCAGCAAACGTTTGATTGTGATCAAACCTTGAATCGCTTCTAGCTTTTGGGCTTTTTTATAGCCCTTGACCCATTTGATTTTTTTTATAATCTGGTCGTCTTGTAGGTCGAGTTTTAAAAGATTTAACTTTGGGTTTTTGGTGTAGAAGTCTTTGGTGATTTGGGTGATTCGCATGACGTGTTATTTTATCTAAACTTTATAGTACCACTTACATTTGCATAAGCTAATTTGGAAGTGGCATTGACAGAGGAGGACTTGACTTTCGTACCAGACATCTTCGGTTCATCTTTTTTCATTTTTAAATCCGCTCTTGTAACATTAAATCTACGAGAAATCTCAGCAGACCTTTGTTCTTCCATGAAATTACCCGTAGCAGGATCACTTAGCAAGTACTTATCATTGGCTTTTCCAACGCCTCTATTGGGACTTCGGTGGTCTGCACGTAGGTTACGGGAACTTCTGTTGACTCTTGTTAATATTTTATCCGCAATTTCCAGAGATTCTGCGATGGTCGTACTCTGAGCTTGCATGACTATAGCTTGTCTTTTGATTTCTTTTCGATCGTCTTCCTCATCACTTGAGACGGCATCCTCCAACGTATCTGCAAAAAATTTTTTTTGAGCAACAGTCATTGATCCTTTTTGATTCACCGTTTCTGCCAGTGTTTCTTTAATGGTTTCAGCAGAAGTGATGTGGCAAATATCAAGACGGGTTCCACTGAGATCAGGATCATCATTCGTTTCCATAGCGGTTACGAAATCTTTTTGATGTTGAGGAAGGAGATTAAAATTTTTTCTACCTCGTTTAGCCATTTTCCTCAAGACCGTTTTATTACTTTGATTGCTTGGCCTTTTCTTTTTTCTTCCTTTTACATTTCCATTACTAGATTCAAAAAATTTAGAGGAATAGCTACTAGGAGTATTCACACCTGAAGTTGCTGGCGTTTTATTAACAATCTTTTTTTTGCCAATACCTTTTCCTCTTCCGCTTAAACCATTAGGGTCTTGAAATGCAATTGGATTTCCGCTCACAAAAGCATACAAGTTCAAACCATCCACTGTCCCTGCGGGATCAGGTTTCAACCAGCGCCCTGTCCACGGAAGGTAATACCGTGCCCCATAATAATACAGCCCGGTAGAATTATCTCTTTCTTTTCCACTATAGCGATATTCCTTCAACTTGACTTCTTTTTGGCTACTCCCCGCAGTGATCGCAGTACCACCATAAGCAAAGTATTCTTCATAAGAAATCAGCTGTGCATCATCGTCTACCTCCATAGCCGTTGACCCCAGGTAATTATCCAATTGCCAGCGGTTTTGTCTGTGCTCTTCCTTATCGCTTTCTTTTTGATGGCTATCTTGCTGCCAATAATGAGAGGTCATAATACA
>CAYQRA010000304.1:0-7875 GCA_964419315.1 uncultured Saprospiraceae bacterium
CTGGGTGCTCACCGATGCACTTGACACCCTAGCTAACTTTGGTTTACCGGGAGTAAATTTTGTACCTGACAATGCTTTAAGCTTAAGGTATCGAACCCTGACTGATTGTGATTTCCTCGCAGGGGCATTTCCCGTTTATACGGCTGCAGGGGAACAAGTTTGTAAAGATCCGACCAACTCTGTTTCCAAAATTGGAGAACCCATAAACATCATTGGCCTTACGCCACCCGATGCGACCAATATTAATGTCAACACCAGTGGAAATCCTGGCTGTAGTGATCAATTGAGTTTACAAGTTTTTGTCAACTCTACCTCCCCTTTTGGAAGCAATGATTCTCTCATTACCCAATTGCCTCCCGGACTTAGTTATGTACCCGGTTCTTGCAGTGGTAGCATTCCATGTGAACCCATTATCTCCGATAATCTGCTGAGCTGGCATTTACCGCCCGGGGAAACTTCGGCCACGGTAAGTTTTAAACTTCTAGGCTTTTTAGATTTTCCTTGTGAGGCATTGTCCATTCCTTTTTATTCCTCCACCACTGCCAATGCCAATTGTACTAGTGCTGGTTCTAGTTGTGAAATCAACTTGCTGACGGGATCGAGAGTGGTTCAAATAAATGTAGAAAAACCAATTCTCAATCTAAGTGATTTTACGGCGAGTCCGGTAATTGGAAATGAAAATTTGAGCGATCTTAGTTTTATGATTTCCAATACCGGAGCTAATACCTTGGGCCAAATAAATGTTTCTCTTTATCTAGATGTTAATGGGGATGGGGAGCAAGATCCCGGAGATACTTTCTTGGGTACTTTCCCTTTTAACGAATTACTGGGAACTGGCACGAGTACCATCCTTAGCATCCCTAATCTCAGTATTGCTCCAGAAGATTTATGCCAACTGATGTTAGTCCTAGACCAAACGGATAATTGTTCTTGCAATAGTGATTTGGTACTTATTCAAGGTCCCTTTATTTTTGAACAAGTCCTCAATGATACCATCTGTTCGGGAGACCTTATCAATATCGGGCGACCAAGCATCGCAGGGCATACCTATCAATGGGAGGCTTCTAACCAGCTCTCTTGTTTGGCTTGCTCAGAAGCACAATTTTCCGCCATCAATAATGACTTCAGCCCAGAAACCTATCGGCTGATTCTCAATGACCGAACTGCAGATGATTGTATTCTCAGTTACGAATACCTAATCACTGTTCAACCAGAACCCAATATTATTTCTGCCGATGAAATCATTTGTCAAGGAAGTCCTGCTACATTACTAGCCTCGGCAGGTGCCAATTATAATTGGTCAGGAGATGGGATCACCGATCCTAACTTACAGATCCAGATGGTCTCGCCAAACATGAGTTCCTATTATTACGTGACCATTACAGATGACTTTGGATGCCAGGGTATTGATTCTGTTTTTATCAATGTCTTGGAAAGTCCGATCGCCAATGCTGGCCAAGATTTATCCTTTTGTCAAGGAGCAAGCGTTCAACTCAATGCAGAAGTACAAGCAGGTAATACTTACCAATGGACTCCCGGTGTACCTTACCTCGATGATCCAAGTCTACCAAATCCAACAATCTTAGTTCCCGATAATCAAGTTTACACCTTGACGGTATTTAATTCCAATTGTGTCTCTACTGATGAAGTTGCCGTTACCTTCTTTGATGGGCTAGATTTGATGGCTCTTGGAAACACCGAAGTCTGTGCTGGAGAAACGACGGAAATCGAATTGACTGGTGGAGACAATTATACTTGGACGCCAAATTTTGTGGGGATGTGCCAAAATCCTGAGTGCTCGGTAATTTCTATTGTCTTGACAGAAGACACGGAATTTTCGGTTTTGGCTACGACTGTGGATGGCTGTACCGATACCATCAGTGTCGATATAGACATTGTCTCTGGAACCGTGACAAACACCACTAGCCAAAGTATTTGTGAAGGTGCGGAAATAGAAATATTTGGGGTGATTAGAACCGCAGAAGGTACCTATTGTGATACAACGGCAGGAAGTGCTTGTGTTGAAATTGAATGTGTTGAGCTATCCTTTATCGAAGCCCCAACCGTCTCTATACAAGAAGAAATTTGCCCTGGCGAAGTGTTCGAATTCAATGGAGCAACTTATGATACGGTAGGCATCTATTGTGTCACCACGATTGGCGCCAATGGCTGCGATAGTACCACTTGTCTTGACCTCTCCTTTTTTGGTGCGGGCGAAATCGAAATCAGTCCAGAGGAGCCCGTCATTCAAACAGGTGAAAGTGTTCAACTCTTGGTAACAACCGAAAATCTAGACAATTATTCTTGGTTTCCAAATGGCAGTTTATCCTGTTCAGATTGTCCTGATCCAGAGGCATCACCCGAAGAGACCACCCTTTATACAGTAGAAGCAACAGACCCCAATGGCTGTTTATTGGAAGGAGAAATCGAAGTACGAATTGAGAATATCTGTATCGCCGATGGACTATTGATTCCCAATGCCTTTACAGCCAATAATAATGGAAAGAATGATCGCTTTAGAATTGCCAACCTAAGTCCTTATGTGAATTCCGTGGTTATTGAAGTGTATAATCGCTGGGGAGAACGGGTTTATTATGAAGAAGGCAACACGGGTTGGGATGGAAATTTCAAAACGGAACCTGCACCAGAAGCGGTTTATTTATACCTCATTAAGGCACAATGCAGTGGCGAGGAAGAAAAATTGTACAAAGGTAATGTCACTCTATTGAGGTAAGGAGATAGGCCTAATTTAGCCTTAAAAAATAACTTCCTGTGACGATTCCACTTTTGCATTAATGCTTCCTTTGGTCGACTCGCATGCAAAATTGAAATCGGGAAATTAATTTTTAAGATTTAGATTCTTTGACCTTAGCTGCCGACTTTTAATCAAAAGCAAAAATTATGAAACTTAAAATATATCCACTCTTTCTGCTTCTTTTTTTCTGGCATTCTTCGCTACAAAGTCAAGATATCCATTATAGTCAATTCGACTGGATTCCCTTGCTACTCAATCCAGCGATGAGTGGGAATCTACCTGATGCTGACTTTCAATATGGAGCGATCTATCGCGAACAGGGCTTCACGGTTTCTCCGGATGCCTATAGTAGTTTTTCCTTATTTGCAGATGCCAAATTGCGCAAGGGATTGCGTAGCCAAGATCACATTGGCCTCAGCGCGATGGTTTTTCACGACGATGCTGGAACAGGAGCTTTAACGACGAATGAAATTAGAGTCAACTTGGCCTATCATCTAAAACTATCCGAGAAAAATGTATTATCTCTTGGTGCTCAGGGTGGTGTCCTACAACGCTCCTATGGCAATTACGCAGGTTTCTCTTTTGAGGAACAATTAGAAGGAAATGTTTTTAGCGAAACGCTGCAAAATGATACTCGACAATATTTTGATGGCAATGCTGGCCTGGTCTTCAATAGTGCCTTGGATGAGCTATCCAATTTACAAATTGGTGCCAGTGCTTTTCACCTCAATAATAAAACCACGATTACGGATATTTCCTCCATCGACAAATTTCGCTTGCGCTATTCTGCCTTTGCCAAATACAATCGACAGCTTAACGATAGACTAGACCTAGAACCCAAAGCACAGTTCAATTATTTAGAAGGTTCCAAAGAAGTATTGGCGCAAGTGGTGCTCGGTGTTTTGCTTTCTGAATACTATAACACCCCCTTCAAACTAAACTTCGGCGGTGGTTGGCGGATGAATGATTCTTGGCAATTGCTCTTGGGTGCCGAATATGGTAAATGGGAATTAGGCTTTGCCTTTGACTCCAACATCTCCGGCTTGGCCAAAGCTTCTGGCTTGGTAGCTGGGGTAGAGTTGGGAATCAAATACCGACACAGCCGCAAAGAGAAAAAAGAAGACCCCAAACCCATTATTCAAGAAATCGAACCGATTCAAATCGATCTGTTGCTTTTGGTTGAGGACGAATTGGATTCGGTACGGATCTCCATCTCTGAAGGACCCGTTATTGTGGAAGACAGTATCAATAGTATTTATCCTTTCCAAAAAGAGCTTACGGAAGATCGAAAATATACCATCCTTGTAGAGAAACCCGGTTATACTTCGGCCAATGTTTCTTTTACCACTTCTGGGATTACACAAGACAGTACGATAGAAAAAATTGTTGCCTTGAATTTGATTCCGATTGACCCCGCAGTACCTAGTCCCCCATCTGTTGTGGAAGAAATACCTCCTGTCGTAGAAGAAGTACCTCCTGCCATTGTAGAGTCCACTCCACCAACGCCACCTATTGAAGAAGAAGAAACACCACCTGTTTTTGAAGAGAAAGTACCACCAGTAGAAGAAGTAATTATTCCTCCAAAGGAAGAAATCGTTATCATCAACAAACCCAAAGAAAGACCTCCCATCACAGAAACGGAAGAGATTATCATCTACCGTGAAGACCCTTTTGTTTTGAAAAATATACTTTACGCATTCGATGACGATGAGATTTTAAAGCGTGCGGAAAAAGACCTTAATTACATTTTACAATTGATGTCCAAATATCCAGACATGGTAATCGAATTGTCTTCACATACAGACGTTCGTGGCTCTGATAGATACAACGAGCGACTTTCTCAATGGCGGGCAGATTCTGCCAAATCTTGGTTGGTAGATCGAGGCATTGCCTCCAATAGAATCATTGCCAAAGGTTATGGAGAATACCAATTGGCAAATAAATGTTATAATGGTGTAGAATGTACGGAAGAAGAACATCAGGAAAATCGGAGAACAGAATTTAAAATCTTAGAAGGACCTACTTCAGTGCGGTATCGCGTACGCTAAATTGTTTTTTATCCTTTTAGAAATTGGAGCTATTTTAAAGATAGCCCCAATTTTTTTCACCTAAAGAAACTTTTCTAAAACTAAGTCTGTTGAGGCAAGCATGAGCCAACTAACAATTTCCGGATACTCTACCGCCCTGTTTTCCACCTACTATTTTGTAGAAGAATTGGGCATCCTCTTTGATGCAGGAGACGGAGTGATGTCTAACCTAATGCAAAAATCTAGGAAGGTCAAACATATTTTTATTTCTCACGCAGACCGAGATCACCTAGCAGGATTACTCCAATTTATGCAGTTGAATGGACGTGATGGTTTTCCAAAAGTATATTTCCCAAAAGATTGTGGCTCCTTCCCTGCCCTTGCAGAATTTGCGAGCAAATTCGATCCTCATACTGGTCGTGGAGAATGGATTGGTTTAGATAGAAACGAAGAAGTCTGGATCAAAAAAGACTTGGTTGTCAAAGCGATAGAGAATCGCCATGTACCGACTACAGGCGATCAGCTTAAGAGCTTGACTTATCAAGTTTTCAGGGTCAAGAGAAAGCTCAAAGAGGCATACCTTTCCCTGAGTGGACAAGAGATTGCTAGCTTGAGAAAAGCAAAAGGCAATGATGCAGTGACGACAGCATTCAGAACAAATATTCTAAGCTTTTCAGGTGACACTCCCATCGAAAATGATGGCCGTTGGCAGGATACACAAGTACTGATTCACGAAGCCACCTTTCTGGATAAGACCGCCATGGATACGGAAGATCCTCGCTATAATAAACACAGTACTTTGGCGGAGGTAATGGAAATGGCAGCTAAGACGAATCTTGGACAATTGATCCTTGGCCATTTTTCCACGCGATATAAGGAAGCAGAAATCAGAGCAGAAGTCGATCGTCTGACTAAGCTCCACCAGGTAGACGTCCCGATCAAATTGGTTTTGCCCGGGCAATTTGTCTTCGATATTTTAAACTCCTAAAACTCAAAAGGAATTTTTCCTTTTATAGAAAAATGAATTTAACTAGTATCCCCTACTCGCAATACGAAAACGGATTACCGCAAAGTGGGCATTATATTTTGGGACAAGAAACGGCTGACTCAATCTATGTTTACCAAGCTTATAATCATCGCATTGCCGATTATGCGATCAAACATCAAAAGTTTGGTGGCTCCGCCTATAGCTTTTCTAGAATGACTTGGATCAAACCCAACTTCTTATGGATGATGTTCCGTTCTGGCTGGGCTTCCAAAGTAAATCAAGAAAGAATCTTAGCCCTTAAAATCAGTAAAAAAGGATTCCTAGAATTACTAGAAGAAGGTGTTTTTTCTAGCTATCAAGCTGCCGTTTATGGAGACCATGAAAACTGGAAACAAGCATTGGCACAAAGCGAAGTTCGAATCCAATGGGATCCAGATCATCATCCTTCGGGAGAAAAGCTGGTTCGTAAAGCCGTACAGATCGGACTTAAAGGAAAAATGCTAGAAAAATTTAATCAAGAATTTATGGAAGAAATTCTTGACCTCACTCCCTTCGTCATCCAGCAAAGAGAAGCCATGCAAGCAGGTAGTGACTCCTTTTTGGTGATCAAGGAAAGTGTTATTGAAGTACCACTATCCTTGAAAACTAAATATTCCATTCCAAGGTAATCCAAGAATTAATACCTCAAATTTTATCAATTTCTAAAAGAAATATTCGTACTTTTTGTGCGAATATTTCTTTTAGCTTTTCTTATAAAATTTAGCCGCATGTATCCCCTCCTAAAAAAGAGTCCTTTTTTAACCTTTGGTATCTTTTTACTTTTGGTCTCGTGCAATCGTCCGAGTAGCACTAGTACAGAACAAGCAAGCATTCGTTTTGCCTCCTATAATGTGGCTTTGTTTCGCAAGGAAGCGGGCCAACTGGCCAAAGACCTTCAGAGCAAACAGGATTCTCAAATTCAAAATGTCGCTGCGGTTATTCAAAATGTTCGTCCAGATGTATTGGCTTTAATGGAATTTGATTATGATCCTAGCGGTCGGATGCTGCAGGATTTTCAGCAAAATTATCTGGCGCATGGACAGCATGGAGAAAAAGCCATTCACTATCCCTACCAATGGCAAGCGCCTTCCAATACCGGAATTCCTAGCGAAGTAGATTATAACCAAGATGGTAAAATTGAATTGCCCAATGATGCCTTTGGTTATGGAAAATACGAGGGACAATATGCCTTTTGTATTTTGTCTAAATTTCCTATCGACACCCAAAACATTCGCAGCTACCAAAAATTTCTTTGGAAGGATTTACCAGCAGTCAAGTTTCCAGCAAACCAAGACGGCAGTGATTATTATAGTCCTGAGGCGACCGCCAATTTTCGTTTGTCTTCTAAGAATCATGTTTCGATTCCCATTGCATTGCCAGAAGGCAAAATAATACACAGCCTTTTGGCACATCCAACGCCTCCTGTTTTTGACGGCCCAGAAGATCGCAATGGTTTGAGAAATCAAGATGAAATTCGATTGCTTAAAGAAATGATTCTTGATGCTGATTTTCTCGTAGATGATCGAGGAAGTAAAGGTGGTTTGAATAGCAAAGATGCTTTTGTGGTGATGGGTGATTTGAATGCTGATCCTATTGATGGCGATAGTTCTCCCGGAGCGATTCAGCAATTACTCAACCTGGAAAGGATTAACCAGCAGGTAGCCAATGGAAATTTGATTCCTAAAAGCAAAGGTGGAAAAGAGCACAATAAAGCCAAGGACGATCAAGCAGATCCCTCTTTTGATACTTCTTTTTTTGGCAAACGGATTGATTATGTTTTGCCTTCTAGAAATTTGGAGGCGCTAGCCTCTGGTGTTTTTTGGCCGGCAAGTGGCGAAGCTTTATTTGATATTGTAAAAGATAAAAAAGCATCGGATCACCTTTTGGTTTGGGTGGATATTCTTAAATAGCTTGGGTTTAAGGTTGGGTTCACTTCCAATTTAAATATTATCAACTTAGTGAGAATATCAATTTCCATAAAACAAATGTAGAAGTTATCTGGAATAGCTATTGATACCCCACAAGTCTAAAACTATAAAAAACCATAATTTCATTATTTTTAATTG
>CAYQRA010000305.1:0-7870 GCA_964419315.1 uncultured Saprospiraceae bacterium
GGTAAAAGGAATATTGAATATCCAGTCGTTGAATATCGAATATTCAATTAGACTAGAAAATACCGATTGTTCGCTATTACCTGCAGGTAATACGCGGATCTAAGTGTAGGTCTCTCGACAGACACCACTCCTTGCTTAGTAGAATTTATTGAATACTTAGGATTCGAGGTCGGAGACCTCACCATTAATCCGTCTACGACTTGTAAGTCGTAACGAACAGCTTGTTTTTGTTGAAATGTTCAAGTTAAAATTATAGTTTTCATGATTTTGGATTTGTGAGGTGTCAACATGTTTTTAAGGCACAACGAACCGTTGGGTGTTGTAAAAAAGCCTTAAACAAAAACAGGCCACCCGAGTGGGCAGCCTGTATTTCATTTGGATTTTAGGTGTTGTATGTGGACTATATTTGTTGATGTCTAAAAAAGTCTTTGGACATTTGCCAGCAGCTTCTAAACCAATCGGCATAGTTTGCTTATTGCAGAAGTTGTTCAAAAATGGAGGTTGAAGTTATTTGTAAGTGCTTGACGGTCAAGACGAAACTCCATTTTTTTTTCGTAGCCAAAGCTACGGTGAAAAAAATTAGCTGAAGTATTGAGCTTCAATGACTTGCAAAGAAATCATCTATCTATTTTTAAACAACTTCGCAAAATAGAATCAAGACTTATTGAGGGATGTTTAGGTTAAATCAAAAAGGGTTCCAAATTTGAGCATCGACGAAAAAAATAAATAATTTTTTTTGAAAATAGCTAAAACGATTAGACCTCATCTGGCGCAGCGTTTGGAGCTGCGCGCCAGATGAGGTCTAAGAATAAGCGAAGGAGAGTAAATAGAATGAATGGAGGTTTTGGAAAACAGCACTCCTATTTTGGGACACAGTATTAGTGTTCTATTCTCTTTTTACAAATCGCAGAATTTGACTTTCTTCCGCTTTTTGAACGCGCAAAAAATAGACTCCAACATGCAATTGGTCAATGGGCAATTCGAAATAATTGCCAGTTTCTTCGGCTTGCATTTTTCCAGTTGAAACGATACTACCCAAGGTGTTTAGGATTTCATAATTCAATTGGCCAGAGCGGGCATCTGAAAAAGAGAATCGTAAATATTGGTCCATAACTGGATTTGGAAAAATAGAGAAAGATCGTTGGCTTGGAAATTCAATGACGACCAATTGAGCGAAAGTATTTTGCTGACCATCGAAGTCAATTTGGCGAAGGCGATAATAGTTTTTTCCGGGGAACGGGTTTTGATCCAAATACTGATAAGTACTCCCCTGACTATTATCTCCTCTACTCTTTATTTTAGCCAATTGTTGGAAATGAATGGCATCGTTGGAGTGTTCTAAAATAAAATAATCATTATTGATTTCACTTTCAGTGTGCCAAGTGAGTTGAACATGGTTGTCTACTTTTTGACCGCTAAAATGCTTTAGAGAAACAGGAACTGATGTGAGGACGATCAATTCATAATCTTCCGTTTCGCTAAAACCAATATAGCCACAAGGGGCGTTTACTATTTCCATTCCACTGCGAATACGCAAGGCGGTATTCCCAGCAAGGGCATTCGTTGGAATTGAAATAGGGATATTTAAAGTTGGGCCATTGGCACTTGTTGATTGGTAAAGTAATTCGCCCGCATCCGTAAATGTTCCGTTTTGATTTAGGTCCATCCAAACGGAAGCGAATTGCGGAAAATAAGATCCAGAAGGTGGCGTATTTTTTTGAAAATTGAGTTCCACGTTATAGTTTCCTCCGGCGACTACCGCAGCAGAATGATTACTTCTGAAATTGCTAAAAGGCCCATTGCATCCATTTGCAGGATTGTCAATAAGGACAGCACCGCCTTCGGAAAATTTAAAATTACGGGTGGCATATCCAATTCCACCAGCACCACAAGAGGAGGTGCTATTAGTAGGAGTACAGTAAATTAAGCCGACATTGATTTCTAGGGTATCCGAATAATCATTACAATCATCATTGGAGGCTTTGACTCGGTATTTATAGGTTTTATTGGCTTCTACATTTCTATCTGTTAAAGCTAAGCTATCAGGGCCAACGCCACCTCCGGGGATCGCCCGAAATGTGAATCCTCCGTTGGTAGATCGTTCAACCAAAAAACCTGTTTCATTATTGGATTGGTCCACCCAGTTTAGATCGACCTGATAGTTTTCATTGACGCTTCCTGTTGGATTGCTTGGGTTATTGACGGAAGTTGGACCGCAGCCCTGCAATTCATAGGCAGTATGAGAACCTCGCATGCCTAAGGCTAACAACATTTGGTATTCCTGATCGGAGGTAAAAACTCCACCGCAATAGGGAGTGTAGTAAGACATAATATTTTCTAATTCTGGGGTGTAGGTATTGCCATAAATATCTTCACTACTAGTACCATTATTGATGAAATTACAATCGACATCATTGCTTCCGTCAGGATCAGCTTCTGTGTCGCAGAGCAAATCTCCAGTCGTTTGGCAATTGGCATTGGGGCCAAAGCGCGGAACGTTTTCCGCATTGGAACTGGTGTTTCCATATTCCGTTCCTTCATGAGTGTGCAATAGATTAAAAAAATGTCCAACCTCGTGCGTTAATACTTTTTGTGGAAGATCGATTATACAGTAGTTGGCTACAAATACTCTTAAGCTTGCGTCGGTATTGAGCGGATAACGCGCATAGCCACAGACCACCCTTCCACTTGCTATTAGGCTATTGGCGTAATAAAGATTCAATGCATCGTCGCTGAAATTTCCGGGTAGGGAGGTCATTGCATTTTCGTCGACAGAATCAAAATTAAACCATTCGGTACTATCAATATAATTGATCGAGCAAATATAAAATTCAAGGTAAGCATCCTTGAAAGAAGCATTAAGTTGGGCAATTCCAATATTGACCGAAGTCAAATCTATCCCTTCCGTTCCATCGGTTTTACGTAAGATGTGCACTCGAATAGGAATACAAGCCGTATTTTTATTGGAGGATAAAAAGTGATCCTTATTGGCTAAGATATTGCTTCGTTGCTCCTCCGTCATTTTGGGGGTAGCGCAACTGAATGTTTGGTTCCTTTGCAGAGATTCTTTTTGTGCAAGAAGCAGAAAAGGGCCGTTGGATAGTAAAATAACTAGATAGAGTTTTAGGAATAAAGTAGAACAATCTTTAGGTAGGGAAAGGAGATTCTTTTTCATAGCAGAATTTTTTAGGCGAAAAAATAAATAAGGAGACGCCCGATTCTTACATCCTGTATGAATCTGAAAAGTTGTTTGAAATGGCTATCAATAACTTGCGAACAGGTCAGCAAAAGCCGACAAGTCATTGACCTATTTTCAAGCAATTTCTATATAAAATTTTAATCGTTCGTTTCCTAAATCCCTATCAATATAAACAATGAAGCGGGAAAAGTGAAATAATGGAGGCTTTATTCTTTGGGTATCAGAGAACGATTAGAAGGCTTGTGATGCTGAGGGAGGATACCAAAGCGGGGTACATTAATAAGGTACGAAGACCAAATGTGGAAAAAGGGAGTTTGGACTTAGTAGCTAAGTACGCAAATAGTTTCCTTATTTTTGGCGCAGGTGTTTTTCTATTTCTTTTGTCATAATGCCTGTTAGAATCTCCTGCTGTTCTGGATTGCAAAGTCTTTTTATTTCTGCAAAATGAGCAATGGCGTTGAGTTCCCGTTGGCTGTTTAGGTTTCCGATTTGCTCCGCAAAAGCTCTGGCGGCGGTTAAAGCTTTTTCATCGCCGCTAGTCATGGCATCCAGCAGATCTATTCGCAAAGTCCTGATACTGTCGTGCAATTTTTTCTGTTCTAAACGGTGCTTAATCAATATCGAATCTAAAACTGTTAGCTGTTGGGTATCAAAGGGGATTTCTTTTTTTACTTGATGGATGAATTTTTGATGACGCTTTTGATGATGTTGTCCTTTGGGACGACCCAACCAAAGTACCACGAGACAGAGGACATTCAAAAGGAGAAGCACCGCGATGATCCATTTAGCGGAACTGGGATATTTTGTAAAAATAGACATAGCCGTTAGTTTGAGTATTCATACCAGTGGTCAACATCGGTAGCAGGAAAGAAGAGCTCCGAGTATTCACTATTTTCGGTGTTATTGGAGAAGGGAAAGGTTTTGAATAAAACAAAGGAATTGAGCAATAGTAAGACTAGAAGCAATACGGGCCAAGGATGGCTACTTAGAGCCGTTGGAGGAGGATTCTTTCCTTCTTGTAGACGTGCTTTAATTCGAGTCAGCAAGTAAGGATTGCCTGCTACTCTTTGTATCTTGTTTGGGATCGCTAAGGTCTTTTCGACCGCATCCCTAATTTTTTTTTCTGTTGAATCCATGATCAAATTATATTCTTTCTGTAATAAACGTCCAATTTCTTTTGTAAGTTTTTCTTTGCTCTAAACATTAAGGACTCTATCGAAGATACACTTAATTCCATGATGGCGGCCACTTCTTTATAGCTTAAGCCTTCCAAGCGATGTAGCGTAAAAGCAATTCTTTGGTTATCCGATAGACTTTCTATTTGTTGAAAAAGTACCTGTGCCCGTTCTTTATTTTCTAATAAAATACCGGGATGGTCAATCTGCTTATTACTCAGTCGATCGGCTTGTTCATCTAGACCGATTAGGGATTGAAAAAAAGCCATTCTCTTCTGTCGTTTCCGATAGCGCAATTCTTGCAAACACTCTCGCACCGTCACTTGATAAATCCAAGTAGATAATTTGGAGTCTCCTCGAAATTGATGGATATTTCGAAAGATATTTACAAAGACTTCTTGCACCAAATCTTCTGCATCCTGCTGGTTGGGTACAAAGCCCAAGCAAGTATTAAGTACCTTTTTCTGAAAGGTGTCCACGAGGTATTGAAAAGCAGATTCTTTGCCATCTTTCAATTCCTGTATGATCTGTTCTTCGTTCAAATGTGCTTGCAAATTGATTGCTAATCCAAAGTTCTTTTTCTAGTAAATAATGCTGCAATAATAGTATTTTTTAAAGTATGGAAAGTACTTATCTTCGCTTCGCAAGTTGTTTTTATTTTTTCCCTCTAGCATTTTTAAAGTTGGTATTTTGTCAATGGTTTTTTTTAGAGGACAAAGGGAGGAAAAACTTGTGGGAAGCTTGCATTTTTTTGTCCAAGCATTTATTAGAGGAAAAATAGTAAAGTAAAATCAATGATTAGAAGTCAAATATTTCGCGCATTTGCTATGGGCTTCCCCGCACCTAAAAAATCAAATACGGAAAATCCAAATATAGTTTAAACCCTTTTCACTTTTTCCGTATCTTTCCGTTCTCAAAACACAATCACATGCGTAACGAATTTATAGGGTTTACACTTATTTCAATATTGATTCTTGCAGGTTTAGCTCACTTTCTATGGCCTTCTTTTTGGTGGGGTTTTTTAATTCTTGGCCCCTTATTGCTTTTAGGTTGGTATGATATGCTGCAATCTCGGCATGCGATTATGCGCAACTTTCCCATACTCGGGCGAGGGCGTTATTTGATGGAAGACCTTCGACCAAAACTTTACCAATATTTTATTGAATCAGATACAAATGGACGACCGATTAGCCGCATTTTTCGAAACATCGTTTACCAAAGAGCGAAGAAAGAACTTGATACCACTCCTTTTGGAACTCAACTAGAACTGTATGAAGAGGGCTACGAATGGATGAATCATTCTATTGGAGCCATTGATCCGCATGAAATAAATCAACATCCCCGAACCTCAGTCGGCAAAGCCACCTGCGAGCAACCTTACGAATTAAGTGTCTATAATGTCTCTGCGATGAGCTTTGGTTCACTGAGTAGTGCTGCCGTAGAAGCGATGAATGGAGGGGCAAAAATTGGTGGTTTTGCACAAAATACTGGAGAAGGCGGAATTAGTCCTTACCACCTCGCCCAAGGTGGTGATTTGATTTATCAAATTGGAACGGGATATTTCGGTTGTCGCTCAAAAGATGGAAATTTTGACCCAGAGTTATTTAAAGAACGAGGCGCAGAACCTAGTGTGAAAATGATTGAGCTCAAACTATCTCAAGGGGCTAAGCCAGGACATGGAGGAATCTTACCCGCGAAAAAGAATACCCCAGAAATTGCAAAGATCAGAGGTATCGAACCGGGGAAAGATGTCAATTCTCCGCCTTTTCATAAAGCATTTTCTACTCCTAAAGGTTTATTGAAATTGCTTCAACAAATACGAGAATTGTCGAATGGGAAACCCGTAGGATTTAAACTGTGTGTTGGTCATTATTCCGAGGTATTTGCTATTTGCAAAGCGATTATAGAAACGGGTATCAAACCAGATTTTATCGCAGTAGATGGTGGCGAAGGTGGAACGGGAGCGGCGCCTTTGGAATTTTCAAATTCGGTGGGGATGCCTTTTAAAGATGGGGTGAGTTTTGTGTATGATGCTTTATTGGGTTTTGGCTTGAAAGAGGATATAAAAATAATCGCTTCTGGAAAAATTATCACGGGCTTTCATATTTTTAGAGCCTTGGCACTTGGGGCAGACGCCTGCTATACGGCACGTGCGATGATGCTGGCGGTGGGTTGTATTCAAGCTTTGGAATGCAATAGAAATAATTGTCCGACGGGGGTAGCGACCCAAGATCCTGAGCTGATCAGCGGCTTAATCGTAAAGGATAAAAAAGTACGGGTTGCTAATTTTCATCACGAAACAGTAAAAGGTTTTGTAGAATTATTAGCTGCTGCCGGTTTGCGAGAGGCCTCTGAAATTACGCGCGCTCATATTTTTCGCAGAGTGAGTATGATTGAAACGAAACGCTATGATGAAATTTTTCCTTATCTAGAAAAAGGTTGTTTGCTGCATGCAGAAACGGTTCCTGAAAAATACAAACGCGATTGGAATTTGGCTAGTGCCGAACGTTTTTAATGCTGAAAGAATCCTGTAAAAAGAACAAAGAAAAAGCGAAGCAGTTATTCATCGAATATCTGCTGCGCTTTTTCTTTACCAGCAATCACCAAAGTACTAGTCCTCTTCAATAATCACATGACAAAGAAATTCTGCATCATCGCTGACAATCAAATTATCCTGCCGACGAATACAAAGTCCCGCAGGTTGATCCGTCCAAAAAATACTAGCCTGATAGCGACAACCTTCTAGGTCCGTATAAAAAGGAGCCAACTCCTGATGAACTAAGGGGCTTTTGCCATAATCGCCAGGAGTCGTTGCTTTTGCTTCCGGACTCCCATCAAATAAACTGATGTTTTCTCCCATTCTACCAAAGAACGGTTTGCTCACAAATCTGAAATCGGGAAAATCTGACTTGGAATAACTCGCTTTTAGAATGGCCTTATTCTCTGGTGCGATGTCATGTAAAATTTTGAGCAAGCCTTTGTTTTGCATCAACATGGCAAAGGCAGGATTGAGAACGAGGCACAGGTTTTTTTGAACAATACTATCGAGGATATCAAATAGCTCTGGTTCTTCCAAGAGGATATGATCCCAAGGCACCATCTTAAAAAAGAAGTCATAGCGGCGATAATCTTCGGGGCCCATTTCTAGAAAAATACCTTCTTCTGGAGCAAAAATAATTTGATCCATACTGATATTCTGAACATCTGTAAATCCCGCTTGCTTCGCTGCGCTTTCTATGATTTCTACATTCAGCCAATCTTCGTCATGGCCCATGCAGGTGAGTAATAAAGAAGGACTTTTGTCGGGATGGTTTAGTAGAAGTCGCTCAAAACGATCCGCGAGTAAACCAACTAAATCATTATAAGGTTCGCCGGGAATATTTTCCTGTTCTTGCTGCCAGTAAAGTTCTTGGATGACGGCCGTTTCGGGCATCAAGGAACAAGTATCTGCATTATACTCGATAAGTTTAGGACTAAAATTTCCTAAGCCTCCCGA
>CAYQRA010000306.1:0-7849 GCA_964419315.1 uncultured Saprospiraceae bacterium
GGATTGCAAGAGCAGTTTTGGGCCTTTCGACAGATGGGTTTAGCCATTGACCCTTTGTTGGAGGTGAAAGGGTTGGTTTATTTTAAATTAATGGGATCTGGAGCGGGGGAAGGATTCAGTTTACGTCCTGACTTTTCGGTGTATTGCCTATTGGGAGTTTGGGAAAATGAAGCGGCAGCGAATAGTTTTTTTAGCGCTTCAAAAACCTATTTGGATTTTGTAGAACATTCGATCGAGCAGTGGACGATCTTCGGCTATGCCACCCGAGCACATGGATTATGGTCGGGTCAACAGCCCTTTCAATTATATCCTGAGTTGGCAAAAACGGGGGTAAAAATGGCTTTGACACGTGCTAGTATCCATTGGAGAAAACTACCTGATTTTTGGAGGCATGTGCCAGTAAGCAGCCGAGCGATAGCCGCCGCGAAAGGCGTTTTGTTTTCCAAAGGAGTCGGTGAGTTACCGTTGGTACAACAAGCAACGATTAGCATTTGGGAAAGCGAAGAAGCCATGCGGAATTTTGCCTACCGCGATACCGGCCATAAAGAAATCGTCAAAAAAACGGTACAAAGGAAATGGTATCGAGAAGAATTATTCGCGTCCTTTTTCCCTTTTAAAACCATCGGAAAATGGGCCGGTAAAGACCCAATCAATGATTATTTAAATTAAGCAGTCGTCCTATTTATTGCTAATTCTATTATCGAAAAAAAATCATTATATTGTTGAAGTAAAAATAAAAAGAATAAATTCTAAGCATCTTTAGCCAACACAAAACCATGGAAATTTAACCCATACTTATAAAACAAACATTTCGTTTTTTATTTCGTATAAAGAACAGTGTTTAGCAATCTAAAACATTCTCAATGACTGACTTTCTCCCCCTGTTTCCACTCAAAATGGTCGTATTCCCAGGTGAAAAAATCAACTTGCATGTATTTGAGCCCAGATACAAACAGTTGATCCGGGAATGCGAAGAAAATGGAGTCACCTTCGGCATCCCCGCATATATCAATAATAAAATCATGGAATTCGGAACGGAACTGAAGTTGCTATCCGTTGAAAAACGCTATAATAATGGCGAATTGGATATCAAAACACAGGCCATTGGCTTATTCCGAATCGATGAATATTACAAGGTAGCTCCTCAAAAACTTTATGCGGGAGCAGATATCATTCGCCTAGCAGAAGAAGACGAGCGCGAACCCACGCTAAACAATAAGATTCTTAAGGAATTAAAGGAATTATTTCGAATCCTAGGAGTAGAAAAAAAGCTCCCAGAAAGCACAGAAGACTTTATCACCTGCGACATTGCCCACCATGTAGGATTTTCAATTGAGCAAGAATATGAATTTCTATGTCTGACTTCAGAGCTGAAGCGACAGCATTATATGTTTGATCACCTAAATCGTTTGATACCAATTGTTCGAGAAATGGAGCGCTTGAGATTAAAAGCACAATTGAATGGGCATTTTAAGAATGCCATACCGCCAATAAAAGAAGATTAAGGAAAGGAGTAAAAGATAAAAAAAACCGCCAAGCACCAAGGGTGCTTTTGGACCCTAGTAAACATGGTTGAGGAAGCTAGTGTAATTTCAGTAATCTCCCCGTCCTATGCCTACGTAAACGCAAACAAAGGAGCCGGACAAGTCAACGGCTGGAGCCCGCCCTATTTTACCCTAAGAGGATCCTCATAATAATAGTGTTGGACCAAAGCTTGATTGGTACCTGAACGGAATTTCTTAAATATCTTTATCCAAATTTTGGACTTAAGTAATGGAAAAAAAGAAAAATTTCATTTTTAAACATTACTAACTGGCTCTATTGCCAATTGGATGGCAATGTATAGAGAAAAGAATAAATTATCAAGTCTTTAGATACTATTTTCTAAAAATAATAACGCCCCCAAAATCAAACCTCCCAAAAGCGACCAAATTCCTAGGTTTACAGGGCAGGAAAAAATATCCTTTCCCCTCATTGGAAGAAATGCTAATTAAATCTAACTTTACAGCTTTAATTTGTCATCAACATCTCTTAGGAAAAACACCGCATGCAGCTCGCTTATCGCGTCTTATACTATCCCCTTCAACTTCTATTGCGATTAGGAATCATTTATGTCCTTTTTAGTATTTGCAGGTTTGTTTTCTACCTCGTCAATCTATCCTCCTTCCCTTCTCTTTCTGCTATGGAATTGGGTGGACTCTTTATGGCTGGATTGCGCTTTGACACCTCTGCGATCATTTATGTCAATGCCTTATTCATTTTGAGCTATATTTTGCCCTTTTCCTTTCGGCAAAAGCAGTGGTATAAAAATGCCCAACTCTTTTATTTTTTAGTTTTCAATTTTTTGGCTTTGCTCTTAGAGCTCATTGATGTTGGGTTTTATAGCTATGCTTTTAAGCGAAGTGTCGGTAGTGACATTCAAATGATTATCAATTCTGCGCAAGTTACTCCACGGTATGTTTTTGAGTATTGGTACCTCACCTTGGTCCTCTTGCTTTCCCTTTGGGGAATGTATTTTTTATATAAAAAAACCAGCTTAAAACCTCCAGAAATCGACCCTCCATTTTGGAAACATTTACTGGTTTTTATGATCGCCATCCCTATTGGGATTATCGCCGCTCGCGGCGGCATACAATTGCGTCCCATCATGCCGATCACTGCTACGGATTATGTAAAAGACATGCGATTGGCACCTCTGGTATCTAATACGACCTTGAGCATTATTTTTTCAGCCCAACAAAAAAGCTTAGAAGTTCCCAGTTATTTTTCTGCTCAAGACCTAAAAAAATATCACGCTGGAATACAGAAAAAAGATAGCCTTCCGATGTTGAAAAAAAACATTGTGATTTTAGTCTTAGAAAGTTTTGGAAAAGAGCAAGTTGGATTTTACAATGGGGAGGAAAAAAGTTATACTCCATTTTTTGACTCTCTTGCGGCTCAATCATGGAGTGCCGAACAATCTTTTGCGAATGGCCTGCGCTCAACTCAAGGCATCGTGGCGATAAGCTCAGGAATTCCCTCGCTGATGAAAGACCCTTTGATGTTTTCTGCCTACCAGAGCAATCAGGTGGCAGGAATTGCCAGTCACCTTAAAAAACAGGGATATACAACTGGCTTTTTTCATGGTTCCAATCCCGGTTCTATGGAATTTGAAAAATTTGCTAAACTAAGTGGTTTTGATCATTTTTATGATCGGACAGCTTATCCTGATCAAAAAGATTATGATGGCAACTGGGGCATTTGGGATGCCCCTTTCCTAGATTTTTTCTCGACTACTTTGCATGATTATGAACCACCCTTTTTTGCTCATTTCTTCTCCCTTACTTCGCATCATCCTTATGCGGTTGAAGCGGATTTTGTTAGTCGATATCCCGACCTAGATCAGGTAGATCGAAGTTATTTATATACCGACGAAGCATTGCGATCTTTTTTCACAAAAGCCAGCAAAATGCCTTGGTTTCAGGAAACGCTTTTTATCATTACTGCCGATCACATCGGCCCACCAAAAACAAAGACTGGCAATACAAAACACGGTCGCTATCGAATTCCAATTCTATTTTACGATCCCTCCAATTCTTTTTCTGCTCCGCAGCAAAACTTGATGCAACAAGTGGATATTCTTCCTTCGGTATTGGATTATCTGCAGTATAACGAAACCTATTCTAGCTTTGGGCAAAGTATTTTTGATACCCTGGAAACGCGTTATGCTTATATGTATGCGGAGGGCTTTTACCAAATTTTGGATGAACAATACCTCTTGTTATTTGATGGTAAAAGTAGTACTGGCTTATTTGATTATCAAGCGGATCAATTGCTGGAGAAGAATTTAATCAAACAGAAAAAAGTAGTCTTAAGGCGAATGGAAAACAAGATCAAGGCGCTTATTCAGCGGCATCATTTTGGGATGGTGAATAATCAGCTGGAATGGGTGGAGTGATCCAATTATTAGCTATTAGTTCGTTCCTCGTGAACCTCCTCTGTCGGTTTGGTTATTGGTTTCGATTTTTCAGAATAATCAATAAACAACAATCAATTTTCAATACTCATTGGGACGAAATATCGGGAGTGGGAAAAGACCTTCTCCATTCTATCTAGATCGTTCTTTAAAATTCAGAGTCAGTGAAAAGATATTGGAGTAAAGAACTTGGGATACATTGCCAATATCGGTCAAAGCATAATCAATTTTTAAACGTCCTAGAACGAGGCCAACGCCAAAATTTGGCTGCATGGTCAAGATTTCTCTAGTAGGATCTAAATCATCTTTCGCTCTTTGAAAATTACCAAGACCGCCACGGAGGTAGATAAACTCATTATAGCCAAATTCTAGCCCCAAGCGAGGATCGATATTAAGGGAAGAAGAACTGATCAATACATTTCTTTGCCCATCGGTCGTAATGTCAAAATTCAATTCCCCGAGGAAGTTAACTTTCTCTCCAAAATTGGTGGCAAAGGCAGTTCCAAAACTAAATCTAGGGAGGGTAATCTCGACCGTACTTTCTGGGATATCATTGCCCGTTTGTTCGAAAACGGTTTTCTCTTCTTCATTTAAGGTAAAATTCCAAGAATTAAACGTAGTGGTGATGTCTCTTCCAACCAAACCAAAGCGCCATTTTTCACTCGCATGATATTGCACGCCAATATCGAGACCAAATCCCCAAGAGTTACCAAAGGTACCAATGACCCGTCTGATGATTTTGGCATTTCCACCTACAAAAAGCTTTTTGCCTTTGAGCTTAACCGAACGTGCATAGCTCAAAAAGACGCCATAATCTGCCGCAGAAAATTCGGTTACATTATCGTAATTGACCGAACCATCTGGTTCGTATAATCGCAAGGTATTGGGAATACCATCAATTCCTAAACGGATAAAGGAAAGTCCAAAAGCACTATCTTTTTCTCGATCCAAGGGCTTGGCAATACTAATAAAATCATATTTCGCTATCCCCGCAAACCATTCCGCATGCATCGCTGCTACCTGAAAAGGCTCCTGCAATTGGGTCAAACCTGCCGGATTCCAAAAGGAAGCGGTCGCATCAGCTACCGATGCTACTTGCGCATTAGACATACCATGAGCCCGAGCTCCTACTCCAATGTTCAAGAAATCATTACTGTATTTAACCTGCCCATACAACAAGGGGGACGTTGCGAACAACAGAAATAAAGTAAAGGTGATAATCGTAGAAATTTTCATCAATTGCGTGTATTTAGTAAGGAGTAAAGCTGCTTTATTGGCAAAATTAGTAATATTTTGAAAATCTAGGCAGCAAAGATCGCCAAATGCAAATTATTAAAACGGGGAGTCTCCGCAAAAAGTATGCTTGGTAGCCGTATTTGGTAGACCTAATCTTGCAAAATTCCTTTTCGTCCGCAAGGCATCAAAAGAATAGCTTTCGCTAGGATAAGCAAGTTCTTCTATATATAATCAATAGGTGTACCAAAGAAATGATAAAAAGTCTTACTATGTCGAATTCGCGATATTTTTTGGGGAAATAAGAGGAGGTGAATATGCGGTTTGGGGTTTACGGTGTGTGGTATTCGAAAACCGCATATTGCATACCGTAAACCCCTAAACCGTCTTCCTCCCCTAACCCAAAAAAGGATGGCTCCGCAAAAAGCGAAGCCATCCAATTTCCATTTATCAAAAACTATCTATTTCTTTAGAAGTTTTGAGATTTTATCGGCGAGCTACGACCAATAATTTAGTCACTCGTTTTCTTCCTTCAATTTTTACACTAATGGAATAAACTCCAGCTTGTAGATCAGATACATTCACAGCAATCGCAGCATTATCTGCTAAATCTACTTGACGATTCTGTACCAATTGTCCAAGGTTATTGTACAATTCAACACTTACTGCTTTTCCAACAAATGCATCCATGTGTACAAAAACTTGATCTTCTACAGGGTTAGGGAAAACAGTCAATTCGCTCAGGTTATCTTCAAACAAAACTCTGCGTTCTGCGGTGATCACATAAGTACCATCAACGTGAACTTGCTTAAGTCGATAGAAATTCCATCCTTCTAAAGGATTTCGGTCTTTCTCTTCGTAAACGTAAGTTCCCATTCCTGTAAATTTATTTTCTTCGATCAACAAGGTTTCATAGTTGATTCCATCTGCTGATCTTTCAACTTCGAAGTGGTCATTGATATTTCCAGTGTTGGTTCCCCAAGTCAAATCTACTTGACGAGCACCTTTTACTGCATCAAAGCTTACAATTTTTCTAAGCAATGGCCCAGCGGAAGAAACGATCGTGTAGTATTCTTCAAGCGTACAAATAGGCGCCCAAGTGGCATCGAAGAATCCAACTTTTACAAAGTAAGTCCCAGCAGTCAATCCACCAACAGATACTTGGTTAGGATCACAATTTCCAGCACAGTTATAAACTTCACTCCAAACTGGATCGAAGATCTGAACGGTGGTAATCGGAGCATCCGCCAATCCACTGATGATAATAGAATCTGCAAAAACAGTCACCGTAATATTATTACAATCAGGCCCAGACCCTGGAATAGTTCCAGCACAAGAACAACCGTCTGCTTGAATTTCATCATTGGTAGTCATCGGATCGCCATCGTCACAAGCAGTTCCAACTGGAGCAGGAAGACTAGCATCATTATCATCACAATCATTGATGGCACAAATACCATCTCCATCTGCATCACCGCCAAGGTTATCACAAGGATTTCCTCCGGTTCCAGTAACTACGGTATAGAAATCTTCTACCGAACAAATCGGTGCCCATCCGGCCGTATAGTAAACCGCTTTTACAAAATAGCTTCCATCGCTAAGGCCACTAATCACTTCGGTACCATTACAATTGCCAGCACAGTTATAGACTTCTGTCCAAACATTATCGAATACTTGTAGCGTGCTAATTGGTGCACCATCTAATCCAGCTACAGAAATAAATCCATCACCAGTAGTAATGATAATATCTGCACAATCAGGACCGGTTACGATTGGTGTTCCAGCACAGGTACAACCATCTGCTAGATAAGCATCATTTTCGGTAGTCGCATCTCCATCATCACAAGCTGATCCAACTGCTGCCGGAAGGCTAGCATCGTTGTCGTCACAATCATCTAAGGCACATACGCCATCGCCATCTGCATCACCTCCAAAGTTATCACAAGGATCTCCTCCATCAGGTGTTCCAGCACAAGTACAGCCATCCGTAAGAATCACATCATTCATAGTGTTAGCATCTCCATCGTCACAAGCCGATCCAACTGCTGCTGGAATACTTGCATCATTATCATCACAATCGTCTGCAGCACATACACCATCGCCATCTGCATCGCCACCAAGGGCTTCACATGGATCGCCAGCAGTTACGATATAAAAATCTTCTACAGAACAAATTGGGGTCCATGTTGCCGTAAAAAATCCAACTTTTACAAAGTGGGTCTCTGGATCTAATCCGGTAACTACTTGCTCATTAGGATCACAAGTTCCAGCACAGTTAAATACTTCTTGCCAAACCGCATTAAAAATCTGAATGGTGGTAATTGGTGCATCTGTCAATCCAGAAATAGTAATCGAAGAAGCACCTGGAGTGATTACGATATCTGCACAATCAGGTCCTGTAGAAATTGGTGTTCCAGCACAGCTACAACCGTCTGCAAGAATCATATCATTTTCTGTAGTTGGATCTGCATCATCACAAGCACTACCGACAGCAGCAGGTAAGTTCGCATCATTATCATCACAATCATCTGCCGCACATACACCGTCGCCATCTGCATCACCTCCAAGGGCTGCACAAGGATCAATTATTGTTCCAGCACAGCTACATCCGTCTGCAAGGATTACATCATTTTCTGTGGTTGGATCTGCATCATCACAAGC
>CAYQRA010000307.1:0-7848 GCA_964419315.1 uncultured Saprospiraceae bacterium
CTATGGAATCAATTTCGCTTTAACTTTAGCGATTTGGGATTACATCTTTGGAACGGCCCATGTACCAAAAGATGGAAGAGACATTCGTTTAGGCTTTCCTGATGTGGAACATTTCCCGAAAGGGTTTATAGACCAAAACTTGCATGGATTTAAAAAATGATTTGCAGATGACGAATACCTGAAAACTAAATAGCGTTTTAATATTCCAGCTTTCGCTAAATTAACCACAAGACCACAAGACCACAAGACCACAAGACCACAAGACCACAAGACCACAAGATGTATCAGTCCCAATTCCCATTATAGAAGACCAACATAATCCCAAAGTTCAAATAATCCTCTTTAAAGTCATCAGGATTGACCGTATCATTAGGACGTAGTTCCTCTTGAAGGGGAAAGACATTGAGTTTTGACCAAGGAACTTGCACATAAGGCTTAAGACTTAAAGTAAGAATATCGTTACTTTCAATATTAAGACTTAAGTGAAAATGACTACTCAAGCCAAACACTGATTTGCCCAAACCATATCGATCTCCTCTTCCTGTGCGTTCCGTTCTGAACCGCGCAGTGCTTCCATCAATACTTGCGCCGTAGCCAAAGTTGCCAATGTAATTTTCAAAGCCCAGAGAGTAACTATTATATCTAAAAAATACATCTCTATCAAATCGTTGGTCGGTCGCAGGATCAGTGCCTGTTGCATTGAAATTACTAAAGCGACTATGCCAAGTAAATTCTACGCCCACTGGCCCCAAGCGTTGACGAAGACCTAGTTGTAATCCATTGGAAAAGTGCATCTCCTTCATGTTTTCCTCAAGCCACGGTCGCTCATCATTCCATTGTGTAATCGTATTGTTAATGATCTTTGGGTTGAAGTAGCCTAAAGTATAACCCACCTTAATATTGACTTGAGAAAAAACAATATTAGAAGACAGAAAAACAAATAAGAAAAGAAGAATCGTTCTAGTCTTTTTTCTTTGCACAGTTTGTAAAGCACTAAAATTACTTACACTCATTTATTAATTTTTTTGATGGTCTTTTTTCAAAGGTATATGGCTGTGGCAAATATACAAATTTGCGGAAACGGAAATAGAAGTTGATTAATAAGTATGTAATACAAATCCCTATCTTTGATTGATATAAAAATATTACTACTTTATATGACTGACATTTCTGTTATCATACCGATCTATAACGAAGAGGAGAATATTGAGCCTTTGTATACAAGGCTTAAGAAGACTTTTGAAGGGATAAAAAAAAACTATGAGTTGATTTTTATCAACGATGGAAGTAAAGACCAATCTATTAATATTATTAAAAGATTGGCTTCAAAAGATGAAAGGATTAAGTATATAGAATTTAGTCGAAATTTTGGACATCAGGTTGCTGTATCAGCAGGATTAGACAAAGCTTTTGGTAAGGCGGTTGTCGTGATAGATGCAGATTTGCAAGATCCTCCAGAGTTGATTGAACCCATGTATAAAAAAATGGAAGAAGGCTTTAAGGTCGTCTATGCCAAACGAAAGACTCGAAAAGGAGAAAAATGGATGAAATTGGGCGCCATCAAAGTTTTTTATCGATTACTAGCCAAAATAACGTCTATTGACATTCCACTTGATACGGGTGATTTTCGGATCATGGATCAACAAATTGTGGAGATTCTTAGGCAAATGCCAGAGAAGAATAAGTTCGTAAGAGGACAAATAGCTTGGATTGGCTTTAGTCAAACTTTTGTAGAATACCATAGAGATGAACGTGCAGGCGGCCGTTCGGGATATACTATAAAGAAACTGTTTCAGTTGGCTATTGATGGCATTACAGGTTTTTCTGATTTGCCATTAAGGATTGTAACCTACTTTGGATTTATCGTTTCGGTTTTTGCCTTTGTCGTTACGATCTATGCCCTTTATTCTCGTTTTTTTAAAGATAGTATTATAGAAGGCTGGACTTCCTTGATGATTAGTATTCTTTTTATTGGTGGGGTTCAGATGATTGCTATTGGAATTATGGGCGAATATCTGAGTAGAATGAACAATAATGTTAGAAATAGACCTCTTTATATAGTCAAGGATTCAAATATGGAATAAATATTGGGTTATTTTTAGAACAAATACTTATTATTTCAGTAAAATACTCTTTAGGCAATTCCTAAAAGAAAAATATGATAAGACCGCATAAGATCATACTAGTAGAAGATAATCAAGCTGATGCCGAATTGACCAAAATGGCACTTAAGGATATTCCTTTTGCCTTTGAGATCATCCATCTTTCTGATGGAACGGAATTGTTAGATTATTTAAATAGTACAATCGTAAGTGATATTGCGGTAGTCCTGTTAGATTTAAATATGCCTAGCCCTAGTGGCAAAGACTTATTGAGAAGTATTTGTGATGATGAGAGCGTAAGAAATGTTCCTGTCGTAATTTTCTCCTCTTCATCCAATCAAGATGATATTCAAGAATGCTATGCTATTGGTGCTAATGCCTATGTCAAAAAACCGGTGGATATGGAAGAATTCCAAAAAGCCGTAAAAGCAATAGCTATTTTCTGGCTTGAAGTCAATATCCTTCCTTCGGGTACTTAGTCTTTTCCTATCTCCTTATTTTTTTAAGAGCAATACATTACAAGCTCAATTTCCTCTCTATTGACTGTTCAGATCTATAGATTTTCTTAGCGTATGTTTAAATTTCACCGCACTGAGAATCAATAGATTACGGTTTACCGACGTAAAGTCGGCACAGGTTCGCTAAATGATTTTTCGCGCGCATAGTGAATTACGTAAGTGAAAAATTATGACGCGAAGTTCGTAATATATTGGTTCTCAGAAGAATGAAATTTAAACATACGCTTAGTTATTGCATTCCCACAAGCTATTCCAATGTTAATTTAATGTAAACTAATTATTAACTCAATGTTGATTTTGAGTTAATTTAAGGTTACCTTGTGCAAGTATTTTACATTAAAACTCAAAAAACAATACGAATAGCCCTCCCTAATGAAGATTTTTTCCTCTAGGATTCCTTTAAATTATGAAATTTTTACTTCCACTAATCATCCTATTAATAGGCCTTTTGCCTATTTCGTCTACGGCCAACGTAGATAGGGTATTACCTGTGGAAGAAACTAAAATCTACACTGCTCATCCAAGTCTCCTTATAGGCTACACTGCTATTTCCATTAAGCGCGGATTTATTTTATCCGAAGCATTTCTCAATGGGCAAAAAGGAATTTTCATCATTGATACAGGCGCTCCCCAATTAGTTTTAAACGCTAATAAGATAAGTGGAGATCCAATACAAAATAATGCAAGTGGCATTTCAGCCTCGATAGATGTGGGAAGCATAAACGTTGAAAATTTTGCGTGGTCGGGTATTAACCAAAAGGGGATAGAAGCATTGGTCATATCATTAGATCACTTAGAGGAAGTACTCAACTTACCTATAATGGGTTTGATTGGATATGATGTTTTGAAGAATCATGAATTACTTATAGACTATGACAATGCGATTGCCCAAGTTTTCAAAACAGATCGAATAGCTCTTCACAAACCCTTGTCGATTCCTAAAGTATTTGGAAAGGAAAAAGCGTATTCAGAAAATGGTGTCATTGAGATTCCGTTTACCTTACAAGACCATCTTCCTGTCATCGAAGCACAGATCGGAAATCGAAAATTAAAATTGGGCCTCGATACAGGCTCAGAGTCTAATTTGATTGATGAGGCTTTCGCCAAATATTTCGACAAAACAGAAATGAAGATTCTATCAGAAATGGAAATCAGAGGCTTAGATAAAGAAATACATAAAACGAAATCTATAGAATTAGAGGAAACTCATGTTAACGGAAAAGACTTCGGGCCAATGCCTTATCTTTTATATCCCCTCCAAGAAAAATGCGCCGCTTTCGACATCAAAATAGATGGCCTCTTAGGCGCCCCATTTTTCCAAAAAGGAAAATTCTCCATCGACTACAAAAAGAAGAAAATCTACTTTTACCCGACCAAAGAAGCTTTAGAAAATAGCGCCGAAAATATTTCTCAATTCTTCCCCTTCAATTCCCGTAGTATCAAGTGATCCTGTGCTCATGTGATCCTGTGATCCTGTGTTGTTCTCAACTTTCACAAAATCTTTTTAGCGATTAATTTAGCGAAAGCAACCATTTCCAAAACAATTCTAGTTTTCAGGTGTCCGTAATCTGCACATCTGCACATCCGCACATCATCAAATCCGAACATCAAAGAATCTGCAGCTTAGCAAAGCGCAACATAATTTTCCGTTCAGGATTATCAATAGCCTCAAATCGAATCGTAGCTACCCGATCGCTTTGAGCACCATCAATACTTAGCACCATGCCCTCTCCAAATTTCATATGCAATACCTTTTGACCTTTCTCAATGGAATCACTCGGACTAGGCTTAAAAGTCTTAGGATCAATTTTTAAACCAGTCGCCACATTTCTAGTCGATTTAAATTTACCCACGACACCTGAACGTTTAGGCGCTTCATAAGTATTCGACCGACGGGGTAGGGGATTGGTACTTTCCAAATGTTGTGGGGCAATCTCTTCCAAAAACCGGCTGGGTTCATTATAGCGCATTTGACCAAACTTGTAACGAGAGTTCGCATAAGATAAAGTCAAAAAAGATTCCGCTCTAGTAATAGCCACATAAAACAAACGACGCTCTTCATCCAATCCCTCCGGCGTATCCATCGACATAAAAGAAGGAAATAATTTCTCCTCCAAGCCTACTACAAAAACCGATTTAAATTCAAGTCCTTTTGCAGAGTGTACGGACATTAAAGTAATAAAATCATTACTATCAGGACTTTGATCAAAATCCGTCAACAGCGCAATGTTTTGAAGATAAGTCGATAAGGATTTATCTGTTACCGCCTCATCATCGGCCACGACATCATCCTCTACAAATTCTTTAATCCCATCCAAAAGAGAATTCAAGTTTTCCAATCGCCCCATGCCTTCTATCGAAGTATCCTTCTTCAACAAATCCAATAAGCCAGATTGGCGGACCACCAAAGAAGCGACCTCATAAGCATTTCCAGTTTGCGCGCGTTTGGCGAAAGCCTTAATCATCTTCGCAAAATCAATCATTTTGTTTTTAGTCCGCGCTGCAATTTGCATATGTGGAATCGCTTCCCACATCGTCACTTTCATATCATTGGCCAATACGCCCAACTTATCAATAGAGGTGTTCCCAATACCTCGACGAGGCCAATTAATCACTCTTCTAAATGCCTCTTCATCCTTCGGGTTTATCACTAAGCGTAAATAGCCAATCAAATCTTTAACCTCCTTCCGTTGATAAAAAGACAAGCCACCAAAAACTTTATAAAGAATATTGAACCGTCGCAAATATTCTTCAAAAACTCTCGACTGCGAATTCGTCCGATACAAAATAGCCATCTCATGATTGCGAATATGATATCGATTTTTTTGCTCAATAATCATATCTGCAATTCGCTTCCCCTCCTCGTTGTCCGTCATTGCCTTTACGACTCTAATCTTTTGCCCCACGCCTTTATCTGACCAAATAGATTTTTGAATTTGACGTCGATTATTAGTGATGACTTCATTGGCTGCTTGTACAATGTGATCGGTTGATCTATAATTCTGCTCCAACTTAAAAGTCTTCAACGCTTTAAAGTCCTTTTCAAAATCCAAAATGTTTTCAATCGTCGCGCCTCTAAAACCATAAATACTTTGCGCATCATCACCCACCACACAAATGTTTTCAGAACTGCCCTCATACTTCACAAACTTCTTGATAATTTGATATTGTAAGTAGTTCGTATCCTGAAACTCATCAACCAATAAATACTTGAATTTTTTCTGATACTTCTCACGTGCCCCATCTGGGTTTTTATGTAATAACACAAATGTCTGAAATAATAAATCATCAAAATCCATCGCCCCTGCTCGTTTACAACGCGCCATGTAATTCGAATAAATCTTATTGATGTGCGGCCGTTTACTCATCCTGTCCTGTTGCATCAATTCCGCATCTTCCACATAGGCTTTAGGTGGAATCAAGTTACTCTTAGCCGAAGAAATTCGCGAACGAATCGCATTGACATTATAAGTATTCTTATCCAAATTCAACTCATTGATAATCGTACTGATCAAACTCTTCGTATCATCCGAATCATAAATCGTAAAGTTGGAAGGGTAGCCCAAATGCTTTGCCTCAATCCGTAATATCTTCGCAAAGATAGAGTGAAACGTACCAGCCCAAACTTGATTGGCTCTGTCTCCAACCACTTTTGAAATTCGCTCTTTCATTTCCCTTGCAGCCTTATTGGTAAAGGTCAAGGCAAGTATCTCCCAAGGCTTTGTACCCTGTTCTATCAGATGTGCAATTCTATAGGTAAGTACTCGTGTCTTGCCCGAACCGGGCCCTGCGACCACCAATACGGGCCCTTCAGTATTGGTCACTGCATCGCGCTGCACTTTATTGAGGGAGGCTAAATAATCTTGATTGGACATAGTTTTCACATTGACATTTATGTATAAAAAAGTAAAAAGAATAAATCAAGCGGAATGATTAAAGCCAATATTTATAAACAGAACCTGGCTTTCATTTTAATTTTGCTTTTCATTTTCATTCTTTATAAGGAAGTTATTATAAGAAAAAAAGGAGGGATTCTCTGCACTTTCGTGAAATATTACTTCATTTTTTTCACGGATTAAAAATTCATCCATCCAGCAGTCAAATCGATAATCAGATTCTAATTGCAACTTAGTCGTTTTCGAATTTAATTGAAAAGGAATGTCAACTCTCAGCCATCCTTTTTGCGTATCTCTACTTCGCATCGACCACACTCGTTGTTGATCCAGTTGTTTCCCACTTTGATCCAATTGGTTAATTTTCCAAAAGGGGAGTCCCGCCCTTTCCGTATCTACATAAACCCAAAGAGAAGCCTCATAAGTCGAATCCACTTTTGCATTAGGCATCATCCCTTCCCAAATTAATTTTTCCTGAGCGGCAATTCTTTTGGCTCCTTTTCCATAAAAAGCTTTATCTGTCGGCACCTCATCAAAGTGATTAAAGACGACGGGCTTTTTATTTATTATTTCACTGTCGTTAAATGCTACTCTAGCTTTTACAATACTACTATCCTTATTATTCCAAGGATCATAAGAAAGCACGACATAATTTTTATCAATAGCTATGGTATCCCCTTGGGCTAAAAGCCATTCTTCATTGGGGTGCAATTTAGCTTCTTTTCCTTTTAGTAAAAGTATTGGTTTTTGATTGGGCAGTTTTTCTATCAGCTTTCGCGAAATTAAAGGATGGCTGACAATCTGCAAATTCTCTAAGGCCTGTCCTACCGAAACTCTCGACAACATCAAATTCATCATTGGTATTCCCGTTACATTACAAATTTGCATTCCAGGGAAATAACTCGTCCAACTTCCAGAATGCAACAATTTGTCCGTCCAAGCATTCATCGTCGGTAAGAAATAGATACCTTGATATTTTTCCTTATTGATTTCATTCGCTTTCGCAAAATCTTCAATAGCGTTTAACTTATCTCCAGTAAAAGGATTTTCAAAGAAAATCTGTTGACTACTTCGATTCAAAAAATGATAAACATCATTACTCCACAACGATGCTGCTAAAATACAACAAACGATAGCTATCCATTTTCTACCCCGTTTTTCCCAAAGCATTCTTATAAACTGAAACCCCCAATAGCCCATCAAAATAGTAAAGCCATAATAAAAGCCCCACACAAACCTTCGCTGCGCCCTAAACTGAGGTAAGAAAGGAATTTCGTAGCCCCAGTTTTTCCAAGCACCATAAAAAGGAAAGTGCATCGCAACCAAAAGAAAAAC
>CAYQRA010000308.1:0-7829 GCA_964419315.1 uncultured Saprospiraceae bacterium
AAAGGTTTGGGAAATTTGGAATGAGCCAGATTTTGATTATTCTGGAAAAGCATGGAAACCCAAAAACATTCCAGACAATTGGTGGGAAGCCGATCCCGATCCCTGCGATTATGCGATCCGCGCCCCAGCCTTCGAATACATCCGCATGCTCCGCATCAGTTGGGAAGTCATCAAAACGCTTGACCCAGAATCTTATGTCGCCGTTGGTGGCTTAGGCTTTCCTAGTTTTATGGATGTCGTTTTGAGAAATACAGACAACCCCGATGAAGGAAAAGTCTCTGAAGCATTCCCACTCAAGGGAGGAGCTTATTTTGATTTAATGAGTCTACACTCCTACCCTCATATTGATGGTAGTCTCCGAGATTGGTCGGATGAGGTTGGTGGTTTTGTCTATCAGCGGCATTCCGATGAAGCGGTGCGCGGGATGCTGGGAAGGAAAGAACAATTCGCAGAAGTTTTGGCCACACATGGCTACGATGGCCAGACTTATCCTGAAAAAATTTACATCATTACAGAATGTAATATTCCGAGAAAAGCCTTTTCAGATTTTATAGGTACAGAAGAAGCCCAACGGAATTTTATCATCAAAGCTTTGGTCGCTTGCCAGAAAGACGCCATCGAACAATTTCACATTTACAACATGGCTGAGGTCACCACTTACGAGGCCGCAAAAAATGAATACGACCTGATGGGTTTGTTTCAAAAACTAAAAGATGTTCCACCTTATCAGCAAAAATTAAATACTGTTGGTGCTAGTTATCGAACTACTTCTGATTTTCTAAAAACCTACGCTTTTGATCCGGCAAGGACCCAAGCCATGAATTTGCCAGAGACCATCGAAGGTGCCGCTTTTAAAAATAGTGCCGGTGATTTTCGCTATGTACTCTGGGCAATGACGACCACCGATCAATCAGAAAAAGCAGAAGCCATTTTTAGTTTTCCAGCCAACTGGAAAATCCCTGGTTTACAGGTAAAAAACTGGGAACATTCTAGCAATAAGGCCAGTCGTTTTATCCCTGGAAATACGATCACTCTTACCGGAGAACCTGTTTTTATCCAGGTTGGAAAAGCAGAAGATTTAGGACAAGAAATCCTTTTCGATTGTGGCCCTAATCCTTTTCTGGATTCTCTTTCTTTATCTCTTTATCTACCAAAGAAAGAAACCGTTGATCTTACGATTTGGGATCATCAAGGAAAGTTGATTAAAACTTTTGCTAGCGCAAAAAAATTAAACTCAGGTAATCATCAATTTCAGCTAAACCAAAAACTCCCTGCGGGTATTTATATTTGTAGACTAGAAACCAAAGACCGTACCTTGATCCGAAGAATTTTAAAAAACAGTCAGCCGTAAAGCATCATTATGAGAAATTACTTACTCCTTAGCTTTTTATTATTTTGTCTTTCGATACAAGCCCAAGTCAATTATACGGCCAATGATCAGGTACCGCCTTACGAGGGGCATTTTCGTTTGGGAAGTAATATGGGAGCTTATTCCAATTGGGACGATGTAGATCTAGCAAATATCGCTGGAGGCAATACGGCCTTAGGACAAAAAGGTGCTGGCGTGCGCGCACTCCGTCCGGCACTACCAGAAAAATTTCTCGAATTCTGGGGCTACGATATCCGAGCGACAACCTTTCAACACTACACTAGTATTGACCTAAAAGACAATACCGTTTTTATTGGCTACCCTTCTGAAGATCACCAAGATCCAAGCTTCCATTGCAGTACGGTTCAATCCCAAGTTTTTGATAATCTATACACCGATATTTGGGATGGTGGTGCCAATGGCACGCCTGTTAATGACGATAATTATTATGCCCTCTATCTTTATAAAATGGTCAGTATTTATAAAGACCAAGTAAAATTTTGGGAAATCTGGAATGAACCGGACTTTGACTTATCTGGTAATGGTTGGAAGCCCGCAGGGATGGACGGCAACTGGTTTGAGAATATTCCTGATCCTTGTGATTATCATTTACGAGCACCGATCTATCATTATATCCGCATGCTCCGCATTAGCTACGAGGTCATCAAGACGGTCGATCCAAGTGCCTATATTGCAGTGGGAGGATTGGGCTATCCTAGTTTTTTAGATTTGATTATGCGCCACAGCGATAATCCCAACGGTGGTAGCATCACCAATGAATATCCATTGCTGGGAGGGGCTTATTTTGACGTGATGAGTTATCACGCTTATCCGCATTTTGATGGTAGTTTGCGGTATTGGTCCAATGATGTTGGGGGCTTTGTATACACTAGGCATTCTGATGCGGCAGCGGCAGGGGTGATCCGCAAGCAAACAGAGTTTCAAGAAGTGATGGCTAATTATGGTTATGATGGAAATACTTACCCTGAAAAATTATGGATCATCACAGAGTCGAATATTCCTCGACTTCCCTTTGGAGAATATATTGGGTCGCCGGAGGCACAGAGAAATTTTCTCCTCAAAACGGTGATTGCCTGCCAACAGGCTGACATTTTGCAATACCATCTTTATCTCTTAGCCGATGCCGAGACAGAAGCGGTGGCAAGTAATGAATTTCAAGTCATGGGCTTTTATCAAAAACTAGAAGGGATCAATCCTTACCAGCAAAAAGAGAATCCAATTGCAATCGCTGGTCGAAGTTTGCAAGCATTGATGTATAAAAAAACCTATGATCCGATGGAAACTCAGAAAATGCAATTGTCTGATAAAATGGGTGGCGGAGCATTTAAAGCCAGTGATGGAGAATATACTTATATCCTGTGGGCCAAAACAGAAACGGATCAATCTGAATCTGCCAGTACGAAGTATTCCTTTCCAGCCAGCATGGGAATTGATTGGGTGGAAAGAAAGCAGTGGAATTTTAGCGAGACGCAAACGACAGAAGTTTTTTCTGCTGTGGATTTACCACTCACTGGAGATCCTATTTTTCTAAATAAAACTTTAAAAACCACTCAAACGCAGGAACCCCAAAAACTATTGACCAACATCCAATTATTTCCCAACCCAGGTACCGATCAACTGAGTATTAATTTCGATCTGAGTCGTAGCCAAAATCTCCAAATTGAATTATTCGATAGCAGAGGAGGGTCTGTAAAAAACATTAGCCCAAACAGGGTATATTCTACGGGAAATCACGTAATTCATTATCCTAGTAAAGATTTAAAACCGGGGATTTACTTTATTCAATTTCAAAGTAATTTGTCTCGAAAAACCCTAAAATGGGTCAAAACTGGGTATTAATTCTGGTTTAACTATTTATTTTTGAAAATAATTGATCTCCTTTTTTCTAAAATTTCACTTAACTTTGTGAGGTCTTTGGTAATCCCCCTTGCCAAATTGTTTTAAGTCCCAATCTCATATAACCTCAACGAACACCATTTTTTGTCGTAATTAATAGAACCAAATAATTACTTTGCGGATCTCCCTTTGGTCAATTTATTATATGAACTTTCCTTCGGTCGGTTTATTAAATAAATATTCCTTTGGTCGATTTCCGTCAAACTGCGTATTAGCCCCCACTTAAATTTCGGATGCTATCCGGTAAACAATCTATTACGTTTTTGCTCTGCGGTTAATCCTGCTAGGGCTTAGAGTATTTATAAAAAAAAATTCGGTCTAGAACCCACATGTTTTTAGCCAAAAGAATTTGCACCTGCTCTTTATTTGAGACTTAATAAAAGATAATTATACTATGGGTAAAAATTTTTCTCTTTCGATTCTATTCCTATTTGTTTCGTGCATCCTTTTACCTGCACAAAACATAGACTTGAGTATTGAACTCAGCACTACTCAAAATGGATTTCAAGCATATACGAATGTTCCTGTTTTATTGGAAATAAATAATACCGGTAGCAGTGATGCCACAGATGTTGAGGTAGAATTTAAAATGCCAGACGGTACTGCTTTTTCCAACGCTACTGCCTCCGCAGGAAATTATAATTCTTGGGACGGTTCTTGGAAAATTGGCAATCTCGCAAGTGGGAACAGCCACCAACTCGAACTCATTCTTTTTACACTCAGCGATGCCGCTCCTTTGGTATGCTTTGCACAGGTAAAATCTGGAAGTCCTAATGATATTGATTCTACTCCAGGCAACAACCAAAGCAATACTCCCAATGAAGATGACGAGGCCCTTTTACTCATCGACCCAAATGGTAATAATGGACCGGTAAGTGGAGAAACCAACTTCTCTAAATTCCCAAAAGACTTCCAATTGATTCCAAGGAACCTGACGACCAATCAAGGTTTGGCTCAAATTGCGGGTAGTGTAATCGGAAGCAACGCTTATGAAAAACTACGGAGTAAATTGTATCGAAATGATGTCTTCCTAACCGAAACAGATTATGAACTTTCATACCTTGGAGATCAAGCAGATTTCGAAATAAGTATTCCTATTCCTGCAGAACTCCATAATTATCGAATAGAAATTTATGGGGTAAGCGGTTCTGTAGAAACTTATTTGAACAGCGCCAAAGATTTGGTTGCTGGAGATGTCTATCTCGTCAATGGGCAATCCAATGCCCAAGCTTTAGTCGCTCCTTCTCAACTAGACATCAGTAATTTTACCCGCTCCTATCACAATAATGAGGGTTGGGTAACTTTACAGTTTTCCAACCCAGGAATGTGGGCAGCAAGAATCGCTAAAAACATTGTAGATCAACATCAGATTCCGGTCGCTATTTTCAACGAAGCGGTTGGTGCTCAACATCTAGATTTCTATCTGCGCAATGATAACAATCCTTATGATGGCAATTATGGCCAACTTTTACAACGGCTAGAAAACGCCGACGTTGCTTCCCAAGTAAGAGCAACGCTTTGGTGGCAAGGAGAGACGGATGGTTGGGTAACAGAGCCCGAAGATTATAAAAATGACTTTCAGGGTTTACTCGCGGATTGGCAAGCTGATTTTCAAATCGAAAAATGCTACCTCTATCAATTGCGCTACCAATCTTGCTTGCATCCAAGACCTTTGATTTTGGAAGCCCAACGTCAGTTGGCCAATGACTTGGATGATGTCGCTATCATGTCTACGAGTAATGCCAATCATGATGGATGCCATTTTGAATACGAAGAGGGTTATCAAGATTTAGGTGATCGGATGTATCGTTTGTTGGCCATTGATTTGTATAATGGAGCACCTGATAATGCCAGAGCGCCAGACATTATTGGCATTGAAAATACCAATACTAATGAGTATACTCTTGAGTTTAATAATGTCATCGGTTCGCTGGAGATCGAAGGATCTCCTTGGAACGACTTTGTGATCGAAGGCACCTCAGCAACAGTCAGCTCAGGATTTGTTGATGGCAATAAGCTAACCATCTACGTCGACGGAGACGCTAGTAATCTTACGGGAATTTCTTATCTCTGCCACCCTGGCAATGCCCCAAATTGGATTAGCAATGCAGTAGGTGTTGGACTCTTGTCTTTTCATAATGTTCCCTTGGGCACGACCATCATTACACCGCCCCCTATTACGGGTTTGGATCTGGAAATAGAAGTATCGGCGCTCCAGTCGGAATACCGCATTTATGAAAATGTAAATTTTGTCGTTACCGTCCACAATAGAGGGACAGAAACCGGAAGTGGTATTGTGATTGATTGCCCATATCCAGAAGGCTTGGTATATACCGATGCAGGGACTAGCCAAGGTGATTTTTCTGCGTGGCTGCAAGAATGGAATTTGGGAGCATTAGCTGCTGGTGAAAGTGCCACGCTCAACCTCACTTTATTTACTTTGGTCAGCGATCAAGTACTCCAGCAATTTGTGCAAGTCAAAAGTGTTATTGGTGACGATATTGATTCTACCCCTGGCAATAATCAAAGCTTAAGCGTTAGCGAAGATGATGAAGCAAGTGTTATCATCAATCCACAAGGAAGCGGTACGACTAACCCTAATCCTCGCCTACTTCAATTCCAAAAATCAGTAATGGTAAAAGGGGTGTTCCCAAATCCAGCAAGCGACCAATTGGTACTTCACATGGAAAGCACAGAGCAGTTGGATCTCCAATTAGAATTCGGAAATATTTTGGGAGCGATTATTTATACCGAAAATATATCGCTGCATCCTGGGGAGAATTTGATTCAAATTCAGATCGATCAATTGCCAGAAGGTTGTTATTTTATTCGATCTAATGGAGCACATGCCAAACACGATATTATTCGATTTATCAAACAGGTCAATTAATAGCGCGGCGGAGCATTCTAAGATAAAATGTTACTATGGATAAGGATAGGTGGTAATTCTTTGTAATACCACCTATCTTTATTGCTATCCTTGGATAACTCGATTCTCAAGTAAAAGTATAGCCTTTCCTTCCATAAACCTCTCTTCCCAAGCGATTAAACTGAATCTCTTCCCTGCAATTTTGTGAAGTAGGCTATTTTTTGTAATATCGTTTATAGGTTTGCCTAAAACGCCACCTGAGTATTGTTAAAAACCAATCCCCTAAAAATCTAATGAAACTGTCTAAATACTACATCGAATGAGAACCATTTTTACCCCACTAATTTGCCTTGCAATTTTATTCGGACTAAATAGCAATCAAGTATCTGCACAACTACTCCCTGTTTCTAATATCTATCTCTTTGATTTTCAAGAAAAATCGGATAGCGTCTTTTTATTTACCAATCCGAAGTATTTGACCGCTTTTAATTCGATGGGCTATAATAATCAACCTGCTTTTATTAGCAATGATGAATTATATTTCACGGTTCAGTTTTCAGATGATACTACGCAGACAGATATCTTTGGAGTCAATTTTTCAAACGAAACTTTAACTCAAATCACGGCCACCTCGGAAAGTGAATATTCTGCACAAGTTTTACCAGGGCCAACTGGAGAATTGGGGACTGCCAACTTCGTTCCCAGGTTTTCCTGTGTAAGAGTAGAAGCGGATGGAGTGTCCCAAAGGATTTGGGAGTTTCCTAAAGATCGATCCAATAATGGAGAACCTATCTTTGACGACCTGGTCAATGTTGGCTATTACCTCTGGGTCGTTCAAAATGCCTTAGCGGTCTTTCAAGTCGGTGCACCACATAATTTAGCGATTGTCAATCGAGTATCGGCTAGAAAGAAAAATATCACGGCTAATATTGGCCGTTGTTTTCAGCCAATGCCCAAAGGCAATATGGCTTTTGTGCATAAATTGGGAAACTCTTGGCTGATCAAAGAGCTGGACCCAAGAACGAGTAAGACTACCCTACTAACCGGAACACTTCCGGGAAGTGAAGACTTTGTATCGATGCCCGATGGAACCCTACTTATGGGAAATGGTAGCAAACTCTACAAATTTCATAAAGGACAAGATAGTGGATGGCGAGAAATAGCTGACTTTTCCTATTATGGTATTCAACAAATCAGTCGCTTGGCAGTTAGAGGAAATAGAATCGCTATTGTCAATCAGCAATAGATTTTGTGCATGGTTAAACAGGCTTTATTAAACACCTCATCACTCAATATTATAGTAAAATGAATTCTAAAATCATTAGCCTCTTTCTTTTGACTTGGATATTAGCAGTCTCCTTTTCCAATGCCCAATCCAAAGCAGAAATTAGCCAGATGACTACGGAGTTTAGAAAAAAATACAAAGCCGATTTTCTCGAAGAAGAACGCTCCCCTTTTTATAATAAAGCAGCAGAACTAGAACTCCTTTCTTTCTATAAACCCAAAGCCAAATATCGGGTTGATTGCAGCTTTGAACGGACAGAAAATGCCAAGACTTTTGACATGGCCACTTATAGCGGTCAGGTCAGAAAGTATGTTCAGTATGGCTGGTTGAAATTTAAGTTTAAAGGAAAGGATCGCAAAATTGCCGTTTATCAAAGCCTACGTTTAAAG
>CAYQRA010000309.1:0-7823 GCA_964419315.1 uncultured Saprospiraceae bacterium
CTACACAAAAGCCTTAAAAAGAGAAAACTAACCTATGAAAATTGTACAAAGTTTTTGGTCCAAACCAAGCTTAAAATTTAAAGACTTAAATGATTTTGATCGTTTCAATGGCGGCTGGCTAGACAAGCGATACAACTTTATGAGTTGGACATTGAGTTGTCTACAATTGAATACTTTTTATGATCGTGTTGAGTTGGTGACCGATGAAGAAGGAGCGGAACTCTTGATCCAAAAACTAAACCTACCCTATAGCGATGTAAAGGTGACGCTCGAAAAAGTCAATCATTACCACAATGATTTATGGGCCATTGGAAAACTATACACCTACTCTATCCAAGAGGAACCCTTTATGCACATTGATGGAGATGTATTTATCTGGGAGAAATTTGATGAGCCAATTAATAATGCCTCGCTGATTGTCCAAAACCTAGATTCTGACTTGCCTTTTTATTATCCCATTCTAAATGAGGTCGAAGAAAATCTAGCCTATCTCCCCAAAGTCGTCAAAGAACAACGGCTTAAAAACAGAATTGTAAAATCTTGTAATGCGGGGGTTTTTGGCGGCAATGATATTCCTTTCTTAAAAAAATACTGCGACAAGGCTTTTGAATTTGTGGATAAAAATGTAGACCATTTAGACCAAATAAATGTAGGCTACTTCAATTGTATCTATGAGCAATATTTGTTTTACTGCATGGCCGATTATTATAACAAAGAAGTGAGCGCCGTATTGAGTGATTTGGATAAAGGGATCGAAGGAGTCAAAATTGACTTCAATGGTATTCCCTCCAAAGTAAACTATGCCCATCCGGCCAACTACGCCAAGAAAAATCAAAATATTTGCAATCACATAGAGTATCGACTGATGATGGATTATCCCGAACATTACTTCCATGTGGTAGACTTATTATCCACTCATAAAATTTAGTAGCTATGGAGGAAATTATAACCAACCGTTCTTTCGATTACGACACCACAGCTATTTATACTAAAATCGTTGAGTGTGCTAAAAAGGGAGAAAATACAACAATCACTGCTGAGGGGCTTTTGCAAGTCTTGGTATTTTATATGGATTGTTATACGATCCATTCAGATCCCAGAATCTTGGAGCAGGTGCATGGCCTGATGGAATACTATCATAAAAAGGTGGAACAAAATGATGGTGACTATTCTGTTGTAACAGGAAAACTAGGTTTTCTCTACGCCGCGACCAGATTATATGAAATCGAAAAATCTTCTATTTTTTTGGAGCGCGCCAAAGCATTCCTGACCGAAGGTTTTAGCAATTTCATTAAATCGCCTTACACCAATAATTCCATTTTTACAGGTCGCTCCGGTTGTCTTTTGGTTTTAAATTATTATTACACCCTCACCAAGGATACCCAAGCTCCAAAATGGATGGACCTGCTGGCACAGAAAATTATTGGACAAGCCCAACTTTCGGACAAGGGAATCTACTGGAATGATCCTTTTGAAAAACTAAAAGGTGTATTGGATTTTGAGAAAGGAAATGCAGGAATTGGCTATCTATTTCTTATGCTCGGAGACTTTTATCAACAGGAGGAATTTCAAGCACTTGCCAAACAAATCTATAGTCATCAAAGTCAATATTGGGATGCCCAATTGGGTTGGAAAAAAAGTAAAAAAGGCATCCAAGACCTAAGTAGTTATCAGCATGCGATAAAAGCCATTCAAGAAGAAAACCCTGCCTTTTTTGAAGCTTCCTATCAGGACTTATCCCTACATCTAGGAATCACAAAATTTGCACTTCAGCTATGGAAAAAAGGACAAGAGGATTCCTTAAAAGCAGAGGTGATCACTTACCTAAATGCTTCTAAAGAATTATTTCTAAATTCCAATCTTAGCAAAGAAGCAATCGTAAGAAGGGGATCACTTTTTATAGAAGCTGCCAGAATACTTCAAGATCCGACATACCTCCAAGAGGCGCAAAGGATGGCCAATTTCCTAGACCAGCCAAGCAGTAAAACGGATGACCCTTTTGCGACGGCGGTATTAGAAGCAAGAATTGCTCATTTCTATTTGGCTTTAGAAAATCCACTCCTTGATTGTTCTTTATTCTCGAAATGTACTCCCCAAGGAGATCATCAAGCGCTCTCCTCGCCTATTCGCATCAAGGAAAGTTTGCTACAAAACACCTTTGGTAGAACGCTATCGCTATTAAAATCTATAGACAGCACTTTCATTGAGGATTACCTAAAACAAAGCATCCAAGAGAAGACGGTTTTTAATTTTATGCGCTTCATTAAAAAGAATGCCAATCAATTTCCTGCGATTCCTAAAAAACAATTATCCGAAATTTTAAAATTAGAAATCACGAGATATAATTTAAAAAAAGGGATTCAAAATTATGCGCATTTAGAAGCGAAAGATATTTACAGATACCAAAGCGTCCAAGCTTTATTTAATACCACTGATGAAGAATTAGGGACTACCGTACTGCAAATAAATGCTAAAGCAAAAATGATCAGCACTGCTTGGAATTGGGAATTAAGACAAGGTTCGGTTCCAGCAAAAAACTTACTCGATAGCGAATCCAAATTCAAGGTCTTCTTATTTCCGCATTATAAAAGCTTGGTACTTGAATACTGGCAAAACCCACATAATGTGGTATTAAATTATTTTGAAAATCAAAAATCCATTGCTCAAGCCATCTCTCAAATCAAACAGTTTTATCTAGCAAAAGATGAAATTTACATGGATAAATTTTCTCAATTCATCATGGCAGAAAAGGAGTATGTATTGGCAAATTTGGATAGCATTATTTTAAACAGAATCAAAGAGTACATGGGAATGGGGCTGTTGGAAATGGTGAAGTAAACGAAAAAGGTATTTTCTTGACTATCGTAAAACGTAAGTTCAGCGAAGCTAATTTCCTTTGTTGATCTCCCGCGGATTTCGCGGGTCACTTGCTTGTTGTCCTTTAGAAATAACCAAGGTTAAAGAAAACATTAGAGTTTATTCTAAAATAGTTTTATGAGATGAAAATGCAGAGTTTTTCTTTCAGTCAAAGAACGCCTGCCTGCCGGCCGGCAGGCAGGCAGGCCCGGAACCTAATAACCGTAGCTATTAAGGTGAATGACTGAACGATTCCCTTAGGATCGAGTATGACAATGCTCGAAGTGAAGGAACCGCTAAGCGGATGGGTCGGATGCAGGATGGGAGAAAAAGACAATTTTTCAGCCATACTAAATTATTTAGAATAAAGTCTATTAAACTACACTAAAAGAATGAATAGTAAAGAGCTAATTCAGGCACTAAGAAAAGGCGAAATCTCTGTAGAGAGTTACAAAAAGCTTTTAGCAAATAAAAGCGAGCAGCCCGCTATCGTAAAAAAAGAACCGCATCCATTGGAGGCATTGAATGCACACGCCAAATCCTTTACTACTGAAAAATGTATCCATGATTTATTTGCAGCAATCGCTATAAAATATCCACAGCACATTGCGATTAGCCACCAAGAAGAAAACCTTACGTATGCAGCATTGCAAAAGAAAAGCAATGCCCTAGCTCATGCCATTCAAAAACATGGAATTGTTCCTGGCGATATCGTCGGAATCTATATGGATCGCTCCATTGAAACCATCATCGCCATCCTTGGAATCCTAAAAGCGGGTGCGGCTTTTCTTCCACTCGATGTCAACTATCCAGATTCGAGAATTTCCTATATCATTCAGAACAGCCAATTAAAAATTGTTTTAACCAAAAAAGCCTTTCAGGAAAAACTAACTCTCGTACAAGAAAATATCGAAGCCATTTTATTGGTCGAAGAGGTTGAAATTCCGGAGCTTGCCAATTTGCAACACACCGTCACTTCAAAAGATTTAGCCTATATCATTTACACCTCCGGAACTACCGGCAATCCCAAAGGAGTGATGCTTCAGCACAACGCCTTTGTGTCCATGATTAGCGATCAAATCAAACGATTTTTAGGTGGCCCTCAAGAGGTCTATGCGCAATTTGCTTCGATCTCTTTTGATGCCTCCGTTTCGGAAATATTCTTGGCTTTACTCAGTGGTGGAACCTTGGTCATTATTCCAGAAGACCTCAAAAAGAATGGGGCCTTACTCTTGGATTATTTTATTGAAAAGTCAATCACCATCGCGACTTTACCTCCTACCCTAGTCGCTACGATTCCCAAGGAAAAAAAATTACCGCTCAAGACTTTAATCACCGCCGGAGAAGCGGCCAGAATAGAGGACGTCAGACATTATTCCCAATACCTAACCTATATCAATGCCTATGGACCAACGGAGAGCACCGTCTGTTCCTCCTGTTACACCGTAGACCCAAGTGTTGAAGCAGAAGACATCCCTATCGGAACGCCCTTGAGCAATATTCAATTCCACATTTTAGATCCTGATTTACAGGAAGTAGGACTTGGAAAACCTGGCGAACTTTATCTTTCTGGAATGGGATTGGCCAGAGGTTATTTGAACAAACCGGAATTAACGCAAGAACGCTTTGGTACGATCAACGGAATCCGAATGTATAAAACAGGCGACCGAGTCATCTGCAAAAGAGATGGCCAAGTTTACTTTTTAGGACGAACCGATCATCAGATCAAAATAAGAGGCTTTAGAGTTGATCCACAAGAGATAGAAATTGTTTTACAAGAACACGAACAGATTAAAAGTGCGACCATCGTCGCTAAAAAAGTCAAGCAAGATTTAAGCTTAATTGCCTATTATACGGCCGAGGAAAAAATTAAAAACCAAACCTTAAAATCGTTTTTAGAAAGTCGGGTACCTTCCTATATGCTTCCCCATTTTTTTATTCCTTTAGCAGAAATGCCCTTGACGGTAAATGGAAAAATAGATCGGGAATACTTACTCCAAAAAGAACTTTCTCTAAACCTAGACAGCCAATATGTCGCGGCGCAAAATGAAACTGAAAAAGAATTGGTGGCGATCTGGCAAGACATTTTAGGAATTGACGAAGTCGGTGTAGAAGATAATTTCTTTGAATTAGGAGGTGATTCCATCAAAAACATTCAGGTCATCAATAAGGCTTCTAAATATGGTCTTGATTTAAAAAACTTAGACCTTTTCAAGCATCAAACCATCCAAGAACTTTCTAAGAATGTAGACCTTAGCAAAAACAAAAAGGTAGACAATCAGGAAGTAGCTGCAGAAGAACTTCTAAGCCCAGCAGCCATTGCTACTTTTTTGGAAGAAAATAATTTGCTGCCGCAAAAGGACAACATTGAAGCCGTATTTCCTTTGACCTCCTTGCAGCTAGGAATTCTTTATGAACACATCAAAACCACCAACTCCGATTTATATTATCTGCAATCGGTCATCACCATAGAAGAAAAAATCAACTACCCCGTTTTCGAAGAAACGATCAAGGAACTCGTGGCCAGATATGATGCACTAAGGACTGGTGTTTTTTATCAAAACATTGCGAATCCATTGCAGGTCACTTTTAAATCCTGCCCGCCAAATATTGAAATCCTAGATTGGCGAAGCACTGAAAACAAAGCAGAAAAACTACAAGCAATAATCAGCTCCCGAAGAAGACAAAATTTTGATTTAAGCAATCCACCATTACTGAGAGTTTGTTTTATAGAATATGACGATACTACCGTAAAACTCTTAGTAGAATCACATCACATCTTAATGGATGGCTGGTCCAATGGCATCTTATTGAATTATATTTTCAAGTCTTATTCGAATAAAATATACCAAACCAACTTCGATCCCGGTTCCCCTATCTTATACCGAGATTATGTTGCACAATTAACTCGGATCAAAAATAAAACGCAAGAAAAAATATTCTGGGAAGAACACTTAAAAGGCTTTGAAGAAATCACGCCATTTCCATTAGAAAATCTGGAAAACAAAGTACTGCAAAAAAATGCAGAGATTCGCAAAGAAACCAAATTCTATAGTGACCTCACGGATGCTTCAACCTTTATGGCTTACGCGCAATCTAAAAGAGTCACTCCCAATACCATCACCCTATCTGCATTATTTATCCTACTAAAAAAACTAACTAATAAAGAAGATTTATTAATTGGTGGAATCAGTTCGGGAAGGTCTTTGCGAGGCATCGACACCAAAGACTCCGTCGGTTTACATGTCAATACCACTCCCTTTCGAATGCGCCTAGAGGATAGCGATTTCGTAGACGACTTCTTAAAAAAATTACAAGAAACAAGCTTACAAAGACTGGAATACGAACATACCTCGATGGCGGATATTTATTCCTATTGTGATTATAAATCACAAGAAGGTTTATTCCAAATCCTATATGGTTTCCAGAACTTTCCTAAATACCAAGTTGGCAATCAAGAGACGAAAATCAACATCTCCAAACTGGAAACGATCGAACAAGATCATTATCCATTAGGCTTTGCTTTTTCCTTTAGTGACACCCTAGAAGTCATCGTCAATTATGACACCAATAGATATTCTGAAAAGACTATAGACACCCTTATCTATTACTTTAAAAACATTATTGCCTTCCTACTAAAAAAGGAAGAAAATCTTAGCATTGCTAAACTTCCAATCCTCCAAGAAAAAGACCTCCAAACCCTAGTCTATGATTGGAATGATAATGCATCTCCGATACCGAACTTTTGTATTCATGAAGTGGTAGACCAACAAGCTTTGCTATACCCAAGCACTGTGGCGGTGCAAGATACCACTAAGCAAATTACCTATAAAGGCTTATTGGCCAAAAGCAATCAAGTAGCCAACTATTTACAAGCGCAACCTATTCGCAAAGGAGAGGCCGTTGCGGTTTTTCTAGAACGCTCTGTAGACGTCATCATTGCGATGTTGGGTATTATGAAAGCAGGAGCCGTTTATGTTCCGATTGTGGCTTCTGCTCCTGAAAAAAGATTGGCTTATATTTTGGAAAATGCCAAGGTCAAAGCGATCATTAGTCGACAAGAACTAAGCGCACGCATGGACTCTTTCACCAGCGCTGCCAAATCTATTCTCAGGATCAATATAGATAGCATCAAAGGATCTGAAGAGTCCCCGACTGCGACAGTTTTACCAAGTGACCTTGCCTACATCATTTACACCTCGGGCTCTACTGGCGTTCCCAAAGGAGTTCCTATCGCCCATCGGTCTTTTGTAAATATGATGGTCCATAAAGTCAAAAGGTTTGGCATCCAACAAGTCGATGTATTATCGCAAATCACGTCTCTTTCTTTTGATGCCTCGATCTCTGAAATGTTTTTGGCCTTATTTTCAGGAGCGAAGCTCGTGATTATTCCTGAGGACCTTAAAAAATCGGGTACCGAGCTCATCCCCTTTCTGAACACCCATCAGGTTACGGTCGGTACACTTACGCCAGCGTATATTTCTGTTTTAGATAAAAGTCAAAAACTCCCCTTGCGCGTTTTAATTTCTGGAGGAGAAAAAGCGAAAACAGAAGATGTCGCACATTACAGTCAGTACCTCCATTATATAAATGCCTATGGACCGACGGAAGCCGCTATTTGTGCCTCTTCCTACCAAGCAAGCGCGGGGGAGCGGGTTCAAAATATTCCTATCGGAAAACCAATAGCCAATACCAAATTATATGTCTTAGACCAACATAAAAATCCGCAAGCCATCGGTGTTCCGGGAGAACTCTACATTGGCGGAGTTGGATTGACTGCTGGCTATTTAGGGAAAGAGGAACTCACTCAAAAAGCATTTATAAAAAGTCCTTTTAAAAACAGTGAAAGGCTATACAAAACTGGCGACCGAGTAAAATGGTTGCCCGATGGAAATTTACTATTTTTAGAAAGAGTAGACTTTCAAGTCAAAATTCGAGGTCATCGGATAGAGTTAGGAGAGATAGAA
>CAYQRA010000310.1:0-7807 GCA_964419315.1 uncultured Saprospiraceae bacterium
CATCGACAAAGCTCAAATCCAATCTACGGTGCGCGTAGTTGGACCGGCTTCTTCCATCAGCCAATGGTATCAAAATGATAAATTCTTTTTCGAAGAAGGAGTTTTTACTTTAAATGCCGATATACAGGGGCCATTACAGGACATCAATCAACTCCTACTAGAAAGCACCGCCGATCTTTCCCTCCAAGATCTTTCTATATTGTATCAGCCAGCGGAAGTCTCTATTCCTATTCAATCTTTAGAATTGATCAAAAAATCTGGTGATGCGCAGTTTACCATTCTTTCTACTACGCTTTCCAAAAATTACGATTATCGTATGGAGGGTGGTTTAAAAAATCTGGCCGCTTTACTGGTCAGTTTTTCCAAAGAATCGGCGAGTAGCAATGTAGCTTTCGTAGCGAAAAAATTGAGCTGGGAAGACTTCATCAGTGTCTTTAGCAAACCTCCGTTACAAAAAGCTTCGCTCCTAAAAGACGAAAGAGCCATTAAGCAATCTATGAAAAAAACCATTCGCGGCATTTATAATAAATTCCAACCTAGCCTTTCTATTGCCGTGGATACTTTTGAGTACTTTGACCGCATGGAATTTTTCGATATTTCTACAGGAGTTCATTTTGAAAATGAAAATTTATTGGTTCTTGAACAAACACATTTTGACCTAGCTCAAGGGAGTGTAGACCTCAATGCTCGCCTAGACATTAGTCATCCCAATGAAACTAATTTTGCCATCGAATTGCACGCCCAAAATATCAACTTGGCAGAAGTTCTCCCTGCATTCGACTTTTTCAATATCGGCTTACTGGCAGAATACGATGACCTGCCCAATGATTTTAATTTGGACATTCAAATGACCGGAGTGATCGACGATGTAAAAGGTTTATTGCCCAATAGTTCGAAAGGTAGTATCGCATTTAAAAGTGAATACCATGACAACATTGTCGGCAGTGTCACCTTCGAACCCTTTCAACAATCGGGCATCTCGGAAGAGATGCAGACCCAAATCAATCTAAAAGGAAGTCCTCATCTCTTTAATGACTTTTTTAAAAATGATAAATTCTTTTTCCAAGACACAGGAAGGTTCCAAGCTCAATTTAATTACATCGGTAGTGTTTCTTCTTTTGATCGTTTATTAGACGAATCAAAAATTGATTTTACGATGGTCGATGCTGCCGTTTATTATAAAGATGTAGACGTTGTTTTTCCGCTCGACAATGTAGAAGTTTATTTGCAGCAAGACACCATCAATTATAATTTGTACATGACTTCTGAGTTACTCAAACGAGAATTACTCATCACCGGAGACATTAATAATGTATCAGAATTATTAATTGGCAATACGGGCAAAGTTTTATCGAGTAAAGTAAAAGCCTATAGTCCGATCATCAACCTAGATCATGCCGTACAAATATTCGAAACACCACCAGATACCAGTCCCATAAAAGAACAACAGATTGATACCAAGATGAAAAAACTGATTGGTTCTTTACTCAATCGTTTTCATCCAAGTATCCAAGTGGATTTGGATACCATGATCATCAATGATAAAATTCAATTGACCGACCTGACGACGGGTTGTCAATTGAAAGATTCTACCCTGCTGATTTTGGAGCAAACGGATTTTAATTTTGGCGCAAGTAAAATTGGATTAAACGCTATTCTCAATCTTGGCTTATTGAATGAAGAACCTTTTGAAAGTCATATTACCACAGAGAATTTGGATCTTGAGAATGCCTTATATTCTTTTGATCATTTTGGGATTAATAGTTTGAAGAATGCCGAACAAGTGGAGGGCAATATCACTTTTGATTTGGATTTTTCAGGAAGCTTAGTAGACCTAAGACTACTGGAAGAGAAAACAAAAGCGAATCTTAATTTCAATTTAAAAAACCTAAAATTACAAGGCATCAAAGAGATTACTAAAATCGCAAAAAAACTAAAAGTCCGACGTTTTTTCCACCAATTGGAATTTGCGCCCATCAGCAATCAAGTGACCGTAGACGGGAGTAAAATCAATATTCCTCAAATGGAAATACAGTCGACCGACCTCAATTTATTTGTAGAAGGTTATGTCAATGATGCCAAACATACTTCTATTTGGTTGTCTATTCCAATAGATAATATTCTGCGCCTAGGTCAGGAAACAGTTCCCGAAAAACGGGGTTATGCGGCCACCAAAAGAAAAATATTCGTAGAAATTTTTACGCGCAAAAATGGAAAGCTGCGCACCAAAGTAAGACTAAGGAAAAAGAAATTTTACAAACAAGGAGGAAACCTCGAACAATATAAACTGGATAAAAAAGCGCATCGCGCTATTCGCAAAAAAGTAAAATTGGAGCGAAAGAAAAATCGCAAGAACCTAGAAAACTAATGGACTTCTCAATTTAAACTATCGGCTTTTAGCATTGCCCATTCGCATATTAGTATACACTTATTTGGATCGTCGTATCTTCTTTTCGTTCTTCGGTAGAACTCCACTCTTGAGCAAATAGAGCAAGTGGGAAAAACGAAAATAAAAATGGAGAAAGAAATTTTTTTCATTCGTCTATTTTAGAAAACTTGTTTTATTATACTACAAAAACCTTGCAAACTTAATCGGCTTAGTAAAACAGAAGAGGTCACTCGAATATCAAGTGACCTCTTTTTATTTAAAGTTTTCAAAAACAACTAGAACTATAAATTAGCTCCATTTATTTTATCAACATAACATCTCCTTTATACACCTCAATTCTGCCATCTGTAAACTCGATTTCTGCAAAGTAGACAAATACACCAGTATTAAGGGAAGTCCCCCCTAGCTTTCCATCCCAACCAAAAGTAGGATCATTCGGCTGGAAATTCCGTGCAGAAAAGACGATTTCTCCCCAACGATCGGCCACTACAAAGTCCCTCACTTTTTCAACGCCAGTTCCACCAAAAATCATAAATACATTATTCGCACCTTGACCATCAGCGGATGGAGAAAAACCAGAAGGAATATAAACCAGTCGATCTTTAACCACAGTAACTCGAAGCTCATCTTCAGCTTGGCAGCCCTTATCACTTTCTGCAAAAACACTGTAAGTAGAACTGTACGTTGGTTTGATCCATTGGCCATTACAAGAATCACATGGAAGATCTTCAATTCCTTGTATCCAGTATAAAGTATCTAAGCTATTGCTATTACTTTGTGCGACCAGGTAAACACTATCTCCTAGTTGGATTTTAATATCTCCCCCCAAGTCTACCGCCAAGGCTGTTGGCTGATTCACACTGACAATTTCCGAAGCTTCACAACCATTCGCGTCCTGTACCACTACTTCATAATTCCCAGAAGCCAAGCCAGCGAAATCTCCCTGGCCAAATGGAGAACCATCCAAAGAATATAAGTAAGGTCCAGAACCACCCAGTGGCGCAAGAACGGTAATCGCTCCATCACTATCGCCATTACAAGTAACATTAGTAGCATCCACCGCAAATTGAATCGCAGTCGGGGCAGTCATCGTGATAGTTTCTTCTTCTGTACAACCGAGATTATCCGTTACCGTTACAACATAAGTTCCCATACCCAAATCACCGAGCGTAGGTGTCGTTGTGCCATCTGGCCACTCGTAAGAGAAAGGAGCACCATTTCCTCCAGTACCCTGTACGGTCACTTCTCCATCGGTCAAGTTATCACAAGAAACATTAAAACCAGAATAATCGGTGATCGCTTCTGTACGGATAATTACTGCTGGCGGAGCCATAATCGTTGAACTCAAAACCTCTGTACAATTATTCATATCCGTTACTGTTACCATATAAGTATTTACAGCAAGCGAATCCAAATCTTCTAAGCCATCATACTGGTTTTGATTCCAATCAAAAGTATAAGTACCCGTCCCTCCAGTCACCGTCAGGTCTATCGTTCCATCGGTCGTATTGCTACATCGGGTATCGGTTTCAATAGACGAGAGTACTATTGCAGTGGGTTCGTCAATCGTTGCAGAAGCTTCTGCCTCACATCCGTTGGCATCCGTAACAACTACAGAATAGTCATCCGGCAATAAGCCGCCAGGACTTTGCATCATCGAACCATTAGACCATAAGTAATTATAACCCGCGGTTCCTCCTGCAATATCCAAGGTGATCGTTCCATCACTTCCACCATTACATTTTACATCTTCAAAACTCAAAACTGTTGCCACCAATGAGTCTGGTTGGGTAATCGTTACGGACTCTACCACAGTACAATTTTCCGCATCAGTTACCGTGACTTGATAAGTATTAACGGCTAGTCCCATGGGGTTTCCAGTATCTCCAATGGTCGCATCATCCCAAGTATAATTGACGGCACCATTTGCACCATTTACGGTTACTAAGGCACTACCAGTACTTTCACCAAAACACCCAACAGGTGTTTCTGCGATGGTCGCGGTCGGAGGAGTAGGTTCTCCCACTAGGATTCCAAGAACCGTTGTGGAACAGCCATTGGCATCCATTACTTCCAATTCATATTCCCCAGGAGCAAGTCCGCTCAAGTCTTCAAGGTTGGAAGTAAATGGACTCGTCGTGCTCGTCCAGCTATAAGTATAAGCTCCAGTACCTCCCATAAAACTCACATCAATACTACCATCATTCGCTAAACAAGAAGCATCTACGGGCATGATTCCATTCTGCACCAATACAGCTGGCTCATCTACCACAATAGAAGGAATTGGGAAAGTACATCCATCATCATCAATAACAACGACACTATAATTTCCTCCATCCAAACCAGAAACAGAATTGGTATTTCCTGCTCCTGGAATATTCCAGATATAATCATAAGGTCCATTGCCTCCACTAGCCGCTAAGGTGATAGAACCATTGCCAGCATTATTACAAGTTACTGCAGTAACCGTTGGAACTACAACTAAAGCACCGGGTTCGGTAATTGATATCGCAGTCGTCATCGTACAATCATTAGCATCGGTTACTGTGACTCCAATCAAACCAGGTGATAAAACATCAATTTGATCTTCGTTGGTATCTCCACCATCCCAGAGGTAAGTATAAGGCAAGGTTCCTCCTTCTACCGTGATGTAAGCACTACCATTCATTTGATTACAGGTAGCCGCGCTTACGCTATCAACGGCAATGGCTAAGGCCATTGGTTCGTTGACCATAATACTGGCAGTCGTACTACAATTATTAGCATCGGTAATGGTCAATTCATAAAGTCCAGCAGTTAAGCCCGTCAAGTCTTCCATGCCATTATAAATCGGATCATTCCAAGCAAATCCATAGGGAGCGGTTCCGCCGGAGAAGTCTACATTTACTGCACCATCCATCCCGGCATTACATTTCACATCTACGGCAGAAATCATATCTAGCACAGGGCCATTTGGTGTAATTAAGGTAAAAGTCGTATCCTTGGTACATCCCATAACATCGGTAATCGTCAAATCATATATTCCTGCTCCAAGACCAGAAGGATTCGAAATCGGAGCGGCTCCGCCAGTCCAAGTATAAGTGTAGCCACCATTTCCTCCCGCAGGAGTTACGCTGATACTACCATTATTCATATTACAATCTGGATTCGTAGTCGTCCCTGTCAAAGTAATGACCGTAGGTTCTTGAATTACGATTCCACTTAGAACTTCACTACAATTATTAAAATCTGTAACCGTAACCGCATAAGTCCCTGCCCCCAAACCAGTTGGATTAGGAGAGTCGGGAGCGGTAGGATTCCAATTATAAACATAAGGACCAACTCCACCTCCGACGTTCAAACTAATGCTTCCAGTCAAGGCAGCATTACAATCTACATCGGTAACATCATCGATCATCACAGCTATTGGAGCAGGTTCGCCAATTGTAAAGTTTTCCACAACATCACAACCATTCGCATCGGTAATCGTCACGGTACAAGGGCCAGCAGGACAATCATTTACAATAGGGCCAGTCGTTTGGCCAGTACACCAAAGGAAAGTATAAGGTCCAGTTCCTCCAGTTATAACCGCTTCCGCAATCCCTGTATTTTCGCCATTACAAAGGGCATCCGTTGTATTAACAGTCACCATTAATTCAGGAGGCGAAGTTACGGTCACACTAGCAGTAAAGCTACAATTATTAGCATCCGTCAAAGTCAGATCATAAATACCCGCAGGTACATTTGTTGGATCTTCGATTCCATCAAAATCCGTTCCTGACCAATCATAATTAAAAGGCGTTTGCCCTCCAGTAAAGTCAAGATTGATACTTCCGGTACTATCTCCAAAACACAAAGTGTTGGTAGCCGTAAGCGTATTTAAAACCGGACCATCAGGAGTCGTAATGGTGATTGTCGTATCTTTAGAACACTGATTGCCATCAGTAATAGTTACCGTATAGCTTCCAGCAGAAAGGTTCATTGGATTAGCTACTGGATCAGCTCCACCACTCCAAGCATAAGTATAAGCACCTGTCCCACCCGTTACAAAGATGGAGATACTTCCATCATTCAAACCACAAGAAGCAGCAATAACTTGCACCGAAGGAATACTGATAGAGTCTGGTTCGGTAATCGTGACACTCGCTTGTACCGAACAGTTGCTCTGATCACTCACCGTAACGGTATAAGAACCTGGTCCTACCCCAGTAATATCTTGATTGTTTCCAAAAAGAGGATCACTCCAAGTATAGGTTAAAGTTCCTGTTCCTCCTACCACCATTACATCAATATCAGAATTGACATCCCCATAACAAGCGAGCGGAGTAGCTGATGCCGTTGCAGACAAACCTCCGGGGATATTTACAGTAGTCGTAAACGTAGCGGTACAATTATTAGCATCTGTAACCGTCACACTATAAGAACCACCAGCAAGATTTTGTGGATCTTGAACGGTTGCTCCTCCAGGATTCCATAGGTAAGTATAACCTGTTCCTATAGTCCCACCCGTTACATCAATATCAATACTTCCATCATTCGAAGTACAGGAAGCATCCACAACTGCTACCTCTGTAATATTTAGAGCAGCAGCAGGTTCTGTGATGGTATTAAAAGCAATAGCCGTACAATTCGCTCCATCGGTAACCGTTACAGTGTAAGTCCCTGCGGGTAATCCATTTACGGTCGCTGTAGTAGCGCCACCAGGACTCCATAGGTACATGTAACTTCCACTTCCTCCCACTGCCTGAGCAGTTATACTTCCAGTAGATTCTCCAAAGCAACCAACGTTTTGATCAACGGAAACTCCTACCGTAAGTAAATCAGGTTCCCCTACAATAATATTATCAACTACTATCGTACAATTATTAGCATCCGTCACGGTAACAGAATAAGTATCGGCTGGAATACCAGTAGCCATAGCGGAAGTGGAAACATTCGGGTTCCAAGTATAATTTAACATTCCTGTACCGGTAGCAGTGATGGTTGCAGAACCCGTAGATTCTCCATTACATCCTGCATCAGTAGTCATGGCACTTGCCGTCATTGCTGGTGGTTCACTAATGTTTATTCCAGTTAATTGTGCGGTACAATTATTGGCATCTGTAACGATTACCGAATAAGGTCCGGCTGGCAAACCAGTAGCAGTCGGCCCAGTCTGTGCAGGTGTAGAATTCCAGAGATAAGTATAAGGCGCGGTTCCACCACTTGGCATAGCCGTAGCACTACCCGTAGATTCTCCATTACACAATACATTTACCTGAGTACTTGAAATCATAATCGGAGTAGGTTCTCCAACATTGATATTATCAATTACTTGGGTACAATTATTATTATCTGTGATTGTTACGGAATATAATCCTGCGACTAAATTAATCGCGGTATCAGTAGTTTGTCCTCCAGGGTTCCAAAGGTAAGTATAGCCCGGAACGCCACCCGCAG
>CAYQRA010000311.1:0-7763 GCA_964419315.1 uncultured Saprospiraceae bacterium
CTGACAGAGCCTTCGCTGGCCAAAAATTCTCCAGTAGAAACATCTAGGAAAGTCAATCCCAAGTTGCCTTTTTTTCCAAAAGAAATAGAGGCCAAATAATTATTGGATTTATGATCTAAGAGTTTATCATCTGTGGCGATTCCTGGGGTAACTACTTCCGTCACTCCCCTTTTCACTATCTTCTTTTCCTTACTCGGTTTTTCTAATTGTTCGCAAATGGCCACTCGATAGCCAGCGCGGACTAGCCGAGGCAAATACATTTCGAGAGAGTGGTAGGGAAATCCAGCCAGTTCGATATCGGTACCTCCATTATTTCTTTTGGTCAATACGATTCCTAATGCTTGGGAGGCTTTAATGGCATCTTCGCCAAAAGTTTCGTAAAAATCACCGACTCGATAGAGCATTATCGCATTGGGGTATTTCTCTTTTAGGGAGAAATACTGAACCATCAGTGGAGTGACTTTCTTCGTTTTCTTCTTAGTTTTTTCCTTCTTTGCCAATTGTCAAATTTTCTTTGTTCTCTAGTTGACCCGTCCATTTTTGGGAAAATGGTAGAATTTTGGTGGAAAAGTAAATTTTCTCCTTCTTAAAATAGAACCAGAGTGCATGTTTATATAATGAATTGTTTGGAAAATAAAGCACGGGAATAAGCTAAATAGAGCCCCAATGGCTTTTAAGCCCCCCCTTTGGTATTTTCCTGCAGCTTCTAGATCCCCCAAAGATAGTTTTATTCTCCTAGCTTGAAAAAATACATTTAGGGAAATTATAGAGAAATATTCCAAAGTATTGGAAACTAAGCTCCCAATGTCGTGTAATCCCTTTTTGACTTTCCCCAGAAGTTAAGACTTTAGGGTACAGAAACTAGTATTTTTTATTCGCCCTATCGTGATTTATAAATTATTACTTTTATCTTTGCCGCTCTTAAAGGAATTTTGCGTTTTCTGAAGGAAAAAGTAAAACCTCTTTAAAATATTAATTTTCAAAAACTCGATTGGACATGATTCAAGAATTCGAAGGACTCAACCAGGAAGAACAACAATTATTAGTGGATGCGATTCCATTGATTACGATATTAATTGCAGGTGCAGATGGTAAAATTGATCAGGATGAACTGGATTGGTCAGAAAAATTGACAGGCATCAGAGCTTACGCTCACCCAGATACCCTCAACCCCTATTATGAGCTCGTTGGTCAGCACTTTTCGGATCGTATGACTCATTTTATGACTGCGCTACCTCAAGATACCGCAGCTCGTCAGGAAGCCGTTTCTCAGCAATTGGCTCAACTCAATGCGGTTTTCCCTAAGGTAGAATTCAATTATTCTCAACGCCTTTATACTAGTTTGACCTCATTCGCAGAACACGTTGCTAAAGCATCCGGTGGATTTTTAGGTTTTGCTTCCATTAGCAAAGAAGAAGCTAGTTTATTGGATCTTCCAATGATTACGCCTATCAAAGCTTAGTTTTAGAAGGTAAATACCTACCTCGGCCAGACCTTACCATTATTTAGTGCCAATATCCTGACAGACATAAAATAAATCCCCTTTGATTTATTTTATGTCTGATTCATTTGTTAATTTGAGGGAGTTTCTTTCAATTAATAAAAACGGATATATGAAAATCGCCTCCCGTCTTACTGTTTTACTCTTCTTTATTTTTGCTTCCACCTTTCTTCAAGCTCAACCAGAGAAACACGGCCACGGCTGTCATTATGCTTCTCTACATAATAAGCTAGAGCCTTTGACTGCTGCTCAACAAAGTCAAATCCTAATGAATGAGCAGCGAAGCGATACCATTGATATTCTCAATTACGACATCACCTTAGAAGTCATTAGCTTTGCCAATGCAATTGTAAAAAGTACTTGTAACGTTCTTTTTACTCCAAAGATGATGAACGTCGAAAAAATCCGCTTGGACTTACTCGATTATACCATTACGCAAGTACAAATTGATGGAGTTGGTGCCAATTACGATTGGGATGGCCGTTATTTGGATATTGAACTAGCCAATAGCTATCAACCTGGGGATGAAATTACCGCTACCGTAGCGTATGAAGGTGTTCCAACCGTAGATCCTGGACAATTTGGAGGACTAGACTTTGGAAATGTTTATGCTTATAATCTGGGCATTGGATTAAACTCTAATCCTTATAATTTTGGTAGAAGTTGGTTTCCTTGTTTTGACAATTTTGTGGAACGGGCCACTTACGATATTTCCCTCATTACCTCTCCAATTAGAAAGGGATATGCCATCGGGAAATTTATGGGAGAAACGGTTTTGCCTTCTGGAAAATTCAAGCGGGATTATCGGATGGATAAATTACTACCTACTTATCTGGTAGGAATTGCGATTTCGAATTATGCAGAATTGAGAGAAACCCATACTGGTGCTTACGGCGATTTAGAAACTTACCTTTTAGGCGCCCCTTCCCAAATGACCAATATGAGCAATTCTTTTCAGTACCTAAACGATTGCATTGATGCTTTAGAATATTGGTTTGGCCCTTATATTTGGGAACAAGTTGGCTTTGTGGCCACAGATGTAGGAGCGATGGAACATTCCACTTTGGTTGCCTTTCCTGCCTTTTCCGCCTACGGTGGCCCTGATGATGGACAAAATCGTTTGATGGCACATGAATTAGCACATCACTGGTGGGGCAATATGATCAGTCCTGACCATCCCTCTGATATGTGGTTCAAGGAAGGACATGCGGAATACAGTGCCCATTTATTTACAGAATATACTTTTGGGGAAGAAGCTTTTAGAGAACAGGTACTTAACAATCATGTGGAATTGATTACCAATCTGCACAAGTCAGAAGGTTATTTAGCGCTTTCGGGAATATCTTATGAAGATACCTATAGCGATCATACTTACCTCCGTGGGGCGTCTATGATACACAATCTTCGGGCTTACCTTGGCGATTCTCTTTTCCGATCAGGTACTACTCAATTTTTACAAGACAATGTCTATTCCGCCACGGATGCAGAAAACTATCGCGATAAATTGTCTGCCATTACGGGTTATGATTTGACTTCTTTCTTTGATGATTGGATTCTCTCTCCTGGATATGCTGGTTATGAAATTGATTCGATCAAAACAACACCTAATGGTAATGAATTTGATATCGAAGTCTTTTTTGAGCAAGGCCTAAGAGGAGCTACTAATTATCACACCAATTGTCCCTTGGAAGTAACCTTGTATGATGTTACCGGAAATCAAAATGCCACGCGCACCTTTATGACCAATGGCCAAGTTTCGAGTGATGTAGCCACGATTCCATTTGAACCAGCCTTTTATAGAATCAATGAGGATTATAATTTATTATTGGCTCAATTCTCTGGACATGAGCGAGTGACTTCTACTGGTACGGTCTCGATTCCTCATACTGGTTTTATTTTTAAAATAGACCAAGCTGATCAACCGAGTGATATTTTTGTCAATGCTTATTGGTTTAAAGCCGATGATACGGTTGACCCAGGATCGCGAACTTCCTCAAGACGTCATTGGACGATCAGTGGTCAATTCCCAGAAGGGTTTAAAGCCAGTACGACCATCTTTTATAATGGTGGAAATAGTAATGATTGGGAATTCGATCTTACCAATGAAACCGAAGATAGCTTGATTGTTGCTTATCGCCCAGATGCTTCGGTAGAGTGGAAAGAATATCCTTACTATAGCAAAAATATCCTCGGAGATGCAACTGATGGTAGTGGTAAAATCGAGATTGATTCTTTTATTCCTGGCGATTATACTTTTGCCAATGGCCCTATCTTTAATACCGCTACAGAAAAACCAGAGGTCATCGACGCAGCTTTTGATTTGTTTCCAAATCCTAGTAATGGACTGGTGAATATTTCTGGTTACCTCGAGGAATCTTCCGAATTGAACTTTCAATTATTTGATATTAGTGGAAAAATAGTAGATACTTGGAAAGAAAAAGCCAATGCCGGTGCTTATAATTATCAAAAGAATTTTGAGGCCTTAGGGACAGGGATTTACCTCCTATCTGTGCTCAATGAAAATGGAAATACTATTGGTTCTCGACAATTTGAGATCATTCGCTAAGTCTTTTTCAGAAGTCCTTACGCGCTCACTTTCTCGAGTATTTAGACCTTCCTAAATTCCGGGTCTAAGCCGCTTTGATCGTAGCAATACTCTATCTTGCTCAAGGAATAGCCCGAAATAAATTTACTTATTTCGGGCTACTTTATTTTAAAAGCCAAATATTGATTTCTACCTAAAAAAGCCCCAATATCCTAGCCTATTTCCCAAAACAAAAGGTCAAAACAATACCTAAGTCTAACTAGAATCTCCAGTCCAATCCCCTACTTCAAATCAGCATAAAACGTTTTCTATAAAATTTGCGGCGCTAAAAAAATTGGCATTCCTCCCTATTTTCTACTAAATATTTATGGATCAACATCTTATACCTTAAGCTATTTCTCAATACCAAAGGAGCATTTTCAGTTTTTGGCAAAAAACAGTCCAACAAAAGACTTTTGGGTTAATATTTGCCTTATTACTGGTAATCCCCCAGCAATTTTTTCAAGTCTATATTTCTTAAATCTATCGATGATGAAAGTCTCTTTACAACTTTCCCTAATTTTAGGATTGCTTCTACTTTTTACAGCTTGTCAAAAAGACGAAGTCAATGACTCTATTGCCTCTTTGGATAGTCAGCTAGAAGCTATCCTCAATGAAGCGAGTGGCAACCGGGGCATTCAACATTATATCTTACCAGTAAGTAATGATTTTTCATCCATCCCACAAGATCCTTTAAATCCAATAAGCCCTGAAAAAGTAGAACTAGGAAAAATGCTTTACCACGAAACAGGCTTGGCCATTTCCCCCAAAATGGACATTGGTAAGGGAACCTATTCCTGTGCCAGTTGTCACCATGCAGATGCGGGTTTTCAAGCGGGCCGCTTCCAAGGGATTTCAGATGGAGGTATTGGATTTGGTCAAGGAGGAGCCAACCGGATAAAGAATCCTGCCTACCAATCAGAAGACTTGGACGTTCAACCCATTCGTACTCCTACCACGCTCAATGTTGCTTACCAAGCCAACATGCTTTGGAATGGCCAATTTGGGGCTACCGGTGTCAATTCCAATACGGAATATGCTTGGAAAGAAGGAACGCCTATAGAGACCAATTTCCTCGGATTTGAAGGGGTCGAAATTCAAGCAATCGCCGGATTGAAAGTACATCGCTTGGGGATAGATTCTACTCTAATCAATAATCCAGATTATTACGATATGTTTGGTGCTGCTTTTAGTGCGCTACCAGAATCAGAAAGATATACCAATGAGGCGGTGGGGCTAGCCATCGCAGCCTATGAAAGAACCCTTCTAGCCAATGAGGCTCCTTTTCAGCTTTGGTTACAAGGAGATAAAACGGCTATGACCGAATCGCAAAAAGAAGGAGCGCTTCTCTTTTTTGGCAAAGCAGCATGTGGCAGTTGCCACAATGGTCCTGCCTTAAATAATTTGGATTTCCACGCTTTGGGAATGGCGGATTTGGTAGATTATCCAGGAGAGACTTTCAAGACTCCCGAAGATGATCCGACCAATTTAGGAAGAGCTAGTTTTACCGGAGAAACAATAGATGAATATAAGTTTAAGACCCCTCAATTATACAATTTAAAGGACTCCCCTTTTCTTGGTCATGGAGGAAATTTCAGAACCGTTAGAAGTGTGATTTCTTATAAGAATGAGGCACAAGCAGAAAATCCTAAAGTGCCCTTAAGCCAATTGGACCCTGCCTTTAAACCACTAAACTTAAGTGAATCAGAAATCAATGATCTCAATGCTTTTATTAGCAATGCACTCTATGATCCTAACCTACGCAGATATCTTCCGGATCACCTGCCTTCAGACAATTGTTTTCCGGTAAATGATTTGCAATCGCAGTCGGACTTGGGCTGTAAATAAAAGATTGGATTCCTTGTAAAAAAGGTAGAGCCTGTTGGGGATATTTTCCCAACAGGCTCTTTTATTATTGCTGAAGTTGTTTTATCTTTTTACAATCTTATATTGTAGCGCAGCGGACGCTCCAGTTATTTGTAAGATATACATTCCACTTGCCAAGTCCCCTACTTCCATCTCTGCTTGCACCGGTCCACTTTGTGTTCCCAAATTCTGGTTTTGCAAAAGTCGACCTTGCAGATCATAAAGACGCAATTCTAGTGCTTCTTGGTTTTCTATGGCAAAACTAATTTGCACTCTATTCTCGACAGGATTAGGAGCGATAATTAATTCTTGAATCGGCAGTTCCTCAATGCCAGTGGTCAAACAATTTTCAGTTGGATCAAATACTACCTCATCGCTAAAACTGCTACTGCAATCGGTATCGGTATTGGTCAGTACCAAAGTATAATTTCCCGGAGTATCGATACAAAGGGTATTGGTATTTTCTCCGATCAATTCGATTCCATTATAATACCAGACCAAAGAAAAATTGTCTGGCATGACAATGCTAGGGTCTAGGCTCAATACATTATCAGTATTTTCAAAAACAGGTGCTGACGGATTTTCCAATACGGTGATTTGGATCTCCTCTGAACTGGTGCTACAGCCCACACTATTGGTATAGGCAACGGTATAAATACCAGAGCTAAGGACGACCAAGGTACTTTCTATGGCGCCATCTATTTCCAAGTCATTTTGGAACCATTGATTATTATCATTATAAGTAGACATCAAGATGGCCTCTTCTCCATCACAAAATTCAACACCATTATCAGAAGAAATTTCAGGAGCATCGGGAGCTTCTAAAAGGGTAAAGGTTACCTCTTCAGAAAAACTAATACAACCAAATTCATTGAAGTGGCCTACAGAATAAACCCCACTTTCCAAAATATCCAAGCCTTGCTCCGTTTCACCGTCTATAGCAACACCATCTTTGTACCATTGGATATTTTCGGTAATCGACGAAGCGAAAACGACTCTTTCCCCTTCACATGCTTCGGTATCCGTAGTAACCATTCCGGGTACTTCGGGTTGTGGAAATACCGTAATCGTATCGGTAGTCGTAACGGTACTTACCGGATGAATGATTTCTAATTCCGCCTTCCAATCTGGTCCTTCATAAATGCCATTAGAATTTGGATCAAACCAATGAAGTACACATTGGTCATCTTCTCCATTGATGCCACTATCTTCATCTCCCACTTCTAAAATATATTTTGCCCCAGCCATCAATTCAATATTGGTATCAAAATAAACAGGAGGATAGGTGTTCAACACTTTTTCTGAGGTATACAATAAAACACCAAGTTCGGTATACACTTTGACGACAAAATCTGGTGCCGCATTGGGCCAATCATCACAGGTACTTTCCAAAACATTTACCCCAGTTAAAAAATAACCAGTCGTATCAATGGTAGCGGTATAATCGACATAATAAGTGCCGGGTTGATCATAAATTTGGTTATCAGGATTTTCTGCTGTTGAAGTATTGCCATTTCCAAAATCCCAATCGTAGGTAAAACCGGGGACTCCATTGCTTGGAACATTATTGGTAAAAGAAACTTCTACTTCTCCGCAGCCTTCAAAATTAGACATCGCAAAACCATCATTGGTTGTCAAGGCAGGAGCGATGTACATATCGACGAAAAAAGAAGATTCTCGTTCGATGACCGCAATGGTGGCTAATAATTTTACTTCAATGGTATACCAACCGGTCAATAGTGGTGTTCCACAAATTTTGATGCAACCATCGGTTTCTATAGCAGGCAAATATTCAGATTGATTGGCTTCCCA
>CAYQRA010000312.1:0-7744 GCA_964419315.1 uncultured Saprospiraceae bacterium
CTCTGGCCAATGCTCTTTTTGTGGGGGCCAAGATTGATGAGATTTTTGGTTTTCGCTATAAGGCGGTCGAGAAAATGTTTCCCATGAGAAAAGTGGGCGTTTAGTCCACCATTATTTACTATTTGCTAAGTACTTCCTAATAATCAAGTAATCATTTTTATGCAAAAATTCCTTGTCTTTTTATTCTTATGGAGTCTGTGGGCTCTTCCTGCTTTGGAGGGCCAAACGCTCAATACCGAAACTTCTATTGTCAATTTTAAAATTGGGAATATGAAAATAAGAACCGTAAAAGGTACTTTCCAAGGATTGCAAGGAAGGATCAATTTTGATCCAGCGGATTTGTCAACCGCCTCTTTTGAGGTCTGCCTAGATGTGGCAACCGTCAATACGGGAAATAAAAAAAGAGATGAACATCTGCTGAAGGAAGATTTCTTTTTTGAAGCAACTTATCCCCAGATTTGTTTTACCTCTATCAGCGTTGAAAAAACGGCAACTGCTTATTTGACCAAAGGAAATTTGACGATCCACGGGACAAGCAAAGAAGTGCTTTTGCCTTTTACTTTTGATGGAAAAACATTTAAAGGGACATTGGAAGTGAGTCGTTACGATTATGGAGTGGGGATGGATACGGGTACTTTTTTGGTCTCCGAAAATGTGGAGTTGGAAATTGTGGGGGAGTTGGCGGATTAAAAAGTGTTTGAAAAATATTGTTTATTGTTTCTCGTAGGATCTAAAAAAGGCAAAATGAAATTCAATTCATTTTGCCTTTTTTAAGCGTCGATTTTGCTATCTATTTTCCACCACCACCGCCTTCACTCTCTTTCTTTTTACCCTTTTTAGGATCTTCCGTCTTGATAAAATTAGTATCCTGACTATTGGGGTCGATATTGTCATACTCTTTTTTCTTGGTGCCTCTTTTTTGACCCTTGGATCCAATTTTAGGATTGCTGTGCATCTTTCTTTGTTCTTCCAATAAAACTTCTCGTTCTTCTGGAGAAATATCACTAGAAGCTTTTTTAGGATGAACCAATTTCATCTCTTCGATCAAATGGCCAGCGCCCGCATATTTATCGACGATAAACAAGACATAGCGAATGTCTACCATGATGTTTCTACAAATCGAAGGATCATAATTGATATCACTCATGGTTCCTTCCCAAGCACGATCAAAGTTGAGTCCAATCAGGTTTCCGTGTGCATCAATCGCGGGGCTACCAGAGTTGCCACCAGTGGTATGATTGCTACCAATAAAACAAACGGGCATTTTATTATCGTCCGTCGCATATTGTCCATAATCTCTTTTGCGATGCAATTCTCGGAGCTTTGGAGAAACGTCAAATTCATAATCTCCTGGCTTGTATTTGGCCATCACGCCATCCAAATAAGTCATGTACTCATAATCAACGGAGTCGCTAGGAGAGTAGCCTTTGACTTGACCATAAGTGACCCGCATGGTACTGTTGGCATCTGGATAAAAGCGTTTGTTGGGAAATACTTCCATCAATGCTTTCATATACTTGCGTTGCAATTTTTGGATTTGATCATTCAATGCCTGATAAGGAGCATTGACTTTTTCTTGGTATAATTCCGCCATGCTTTTGTGAAAGCGAAAGATCGGATCTGTTTGTAATTGGGCCACCATTTTTTCTGGTGAAGCGGATATTAGAGCCATCGTCCGGTCTTCACTGATCATATCAGAACCCGCAAAAAAGCGAGTTGCCAAAAGATCAAAATCGCCTTCTGATTTGCTGAGTTCTTGCTGGGCAATATCGCTGATGTACTCTGGGTCGACATCGGTAAAATACATTTCCATTAGGGAGGCAAAAACTTTTTGGTCAATGGCTGGCGAATAGTTTTTATAAAAATTGACTAGGAATCCTTCGACTCTTCCTTTATAAGCTTCGTAGCCTTTTAGGTCTCCATTTTTTTGATAACTGGCCAGTTTGTTGATGACGCCCATGACCCTTAGGATCTCTACATTTCTACCGAAAATCTCATTATAATAATCTCTCGTAAAAGCATAAGGCTCGATATCGGTATAAAGTTTTTCCATTTGTGGAAGTAAAGTGCTGTACTTGCTATTCCAGTCTGGATTGGTTTTGGTTTTTTTGAAAAACTCTTTTTCAAAGCTTTCTTTTTTAGCAACAGCACCGCTACTTTTTAATCCTTGCACCTCTCCGATCCATTTTTTCCAATAATTGGCAATACGAGCAAACTTGGAAGCGTATTGAATTTTTACGCCTTCATCGGCGCGCATTTCTGCATCTACGATTTTCAATGCTTTGTCTCGGATATTGATTTTGGCAGGGTCCAAAACATCTACGATTTGACTTACGGCATAAGAAGAAAGATACTCATTGGTACGTCCGGGAAAACCAAAGACCAAAGTAAAGTCATCTTCCTCCACTCCGTCGATAGAGATCGGTAAAAAATGTTTTGGTTTGAACGGAACATTTTGCTCAGCGTAATCTGCAGGCAGATTGTTTGGTCCGGCATAAATACGGAAAAGAGAAAAATCTCCAGTGTGTCTTGGCCAAATCCAATTGTCGGTATCTGATCCAAATTTACCAATAGATTCTGGTGGTGCACCCACCAAGCGAACATCGCGGTAAGTAGTGGTCACAAATAAGAAATACTGATTGCCATTAAAAAAGGGTTTGATTTTTATTTCTTGGTGAGTCGGAACGACATAAGATTTTTGTAAAGCCGCAATGTTTTTATCTACAATAGATTGGCTTTCTTTTTCATCCATGTGATCACCAACTCCCGCTAAAATGATTTCACTAACATCTTCTATTCGAACAATAAAAGTGGCGGTCAATCCAGTATTGGGCAATTCTTCTTTTTTATTTGCCGCCCAAAAACCATCTTTCAAATAGTTATTCGCAATCGAAGAGTGACTCTGGATTTGTCCATAACCACAATGGTGATTGGTCAATAAAAGCCCTTCTCCAGAAATTAATTCGGAGGTGCAAAATCCTCCAAAATGTACGATGGCATCTTTGAGACTGCCTTTGTTAACACTGTAAATATCTTCTGCGGTCATTTTCATACCCATTCCCTGCATCTCCGCTTCATTGAGCGATTTGAGTAATTGGGGTAACCACATGCCTTCTCCTGCAAAGGAAAATTGGGTAATAGAAAAGATCAGAAATAAAAGGCTCACCTTTTTCATATACATTTATTTTTTAATTAACGGTATCTAATAAATAGCCTCCAAATATAAGTCAAAACGAGTTCATCCCACTTTATTATCTCTAATAATCTATGGCGATTGTCCAAATTAATCAAAGAAAGTAAATTTTTGCACAGTTTTGAATTAGGTAAAAATATATAAGTGTTTGATTTTTAGAAGATTAGGTTCGGAGCGTTTCCAAAACGTTAAAAAGCGGACATCGGAGTAATTTTGAGCATTCTTTTCTAACGAAAGGAGTATTCCTGAGGCTATCGAAGTAGCATCTATTAGTATTTTTTGCCTTATGGAAATTACCAGATTAGTAGTATTGAGGATTATCAAAATTACTCTTATTTTCCTAAGAGGTACTTAATTATTGCTGCGTGAAGAATAATTTAAGACTATCCAAACCACTACTTAATTCTAATAGAAATTGATTGCTGAAATGTTGACCCACCCGAAGAACCCCTTACTATTTATAGTATTGGCATTTTGTTTTATTGCTTGTAATACCGATAAACTGGAGGCCCCAGTAGATCAAATGTTGCTTAACGCGATGGATAATGCTGCAATCAATGGAGATCATCAACATTATCTGCTTCCTGCAAGTGCAGATTTGGCAGCCATCCCTTCTCCCGCCTATAATCCGCTGACTCTTTCTAAAATTGAATTGGGCAAACAACTGTTTTTTGAAACGACTTTTTCGATTGCCCCGATGCACGATATTGGTAAGCATACCTACTCTTGTGCTTCTTGTCACATCCCTGCAGCAGGATTTATGCCAGGACGGATTCAGGGGATTGCAGATGGAGGAATTGGGTTTGGGGAAAATGGAGAAGCTAGAGGCAAACAGGATATATATGATCCTTCAGAGTTGGATGTACAAGGGATTCGCCCCCTGAGTTTGATTAATATTGCCTATGTGAAAAATACGAGTTGGAATGCTCAATTTGGTGCTGGTTTGGTTAATACTGGAACAGAAGACCGTTGGGGAGTAGATGATCCGGGGACGCAATTTAATAACCTAGGCTTTGAAGGTTTAGAAACCCAAAATATTGCAGGCATAATATTGCATCGTATGGTTTTTAATGAAGAAGTAGTTGCACAAAATGGCTATACCGAATTATTTGACCTGGCTTTTCCTGATTATCCAATTGGTGGTCGCTATACTACCCAAACGGCAAGTTTTGCCCTGTCGGCCTACCTGCGTTCGGTACTCGCCAATCGTGCTCCACTGCAAGAATACCTGCGTGGAGACCGAAACGCTTTAAGTGAACAAGAAAAAGAAGGCGCCCTTTTGTTTTTTGGAAAAGCAGGATGTTACCGTTGCCATAGCGAACCCAACCTTGGGTCGGTTCAGTTCTATGCAATGGGAGTCAATGACCTTGCAGATGTAGGCGCTTTTAATACGGATGAAAATGACAAGAAAAATTTTGGTCGCGGGGCATTCACTGGCTTGGCAGAGGATGATTACAAATTTAAAATTCCACAGTTATACAATTTAAAGGATGCTTCCTTTTTCTTTCACGGAAGTAGCAAAAAATCCATCCGAGAAGTGGTAGAATATTTTAACCGCGGGATTCCCGAAAACCCTAGAATCCCTCTAGAGAAAATTTCCCCGCTATTGGCTCCACTAGATTTGACCGAAAAGGAAATGGAAGATCTAACATTTTTTCTTGAAAATTCACTATACGATGATCAAATGGATCGTTACGTTCCCGAAGCAGTTCTTTCTGGGAATTGTTTTCCTAATAATGATGAGCGGTCTAAAGTAGATTTGGGTTGTGAATAGGGGGGAGGTTTGGGGATTACGGTTTGGGGATTACGGTTTGGGGTTTTTGGTTTGCGGTGTACGGTTTTCGAATACCGCAAACCGAATACCGTATACCCTATACCGCAAACCTAAGCATTGCGTTCCTGAAAAGCTAAGGCAAATTTTATTTTATAATACGGATACTCTTCTTCGAGTTTTTCGAATACAGACTTCAAGACAATAGGTTCTGGTAAACTTTCCGCAGCGCTTAAGATCTGTTGAATTTCTTGTTTGTTGACAAAAGAATTCAAACGAATATCTTCTCCTTTTTTATACAATTCCGCTAGGTGAGAATATACCGTAACGGTTGTAAGATCGCGCTCCAAAGCGATCTGTTCCGCACTAAATCCACGTTTGTGCAATTGGAGCGTAAGCAGTTGAGTGCCACCACTGATCTTTACCCCATCTTGTGTTTTATCCGTAATAAAATCGCGAATAGCTTCTAGGAAAGCTTTTCCGTATTGTGCCAATTTTTGTTCTCCAACACCAGAGATATTTCTCATTTCTATTTCATTAGAAGGCCGTTCGGCAGCCATCTCTTCTAAGGTAGCATCGGAGAAAACAATATAAGGGGGAACCCCTTTTTTGACGGCGATAGCTCGGCGAAGCTGGCGCAAAGCCTCAAATAATTCATCGCGTACTCGCTGGCGTTGGGTAGGTGCTTTGGCTTTGGTTTTACGGGCGGCTCGTTTTTCTTTGACCTCTTGCATACGTACAAGTTGTACCTTCCTTTGCTCAAATAAAACTTCCCGACTAGCGGCAGTTAATTTTAGCGTATTGTTTTGGTCATAGGCAATTTCTAATAAACCAAGATGGATCATTTGGCGGAGCAAACCCATCCAATCATAGGCATTGATATCCGCGCCCATTCCATAAGTTTTTATTTTGTCATAGCCAAAATGAAGAATCTCTTTTCTCCGTGAACCTCTCAAGACATCAATCAACATATTTAGCCCAACACGTTCTTTCAAACGGGCTACCGCCGAAAGTGCTTTTTGGGCGATTACCGTACCATCAAAAGATTTTGGTGGGTTTTTACAGACATCACAATTGCCACAATCTTCGGAAAGGTCTTCTCCAAAATAACTCAATAATATTTTTCGACGGCATTGCATGGCATCGGCATAATTCATCATCCGATCCAATTTGGCGAGTTTGATTTCACTAATGCTACTGTCTTCTCCATTGAGAATTTCACGGAGTACCGTTACATCTTGATAACTGTAAAAAAGCAAAGCATCAGATTGGCTACCATCTCTTCCCGCACGACCAATTTCTTGATAATAACCTTCAATGTTTTGAGGTAAATTATAATGAATTACCCAACGAACATTGGATTTGTCAATCCCCATTCCAAAGGCTACGGTGGCACATACTACCGGCACATTATCATTGATAAATTCTTCTTGTACTTTGCTTCTTTCTCTGGCACTTAAGCCAGCATGATAGAAATCTGCTTTGATGCCTTTTTGCAAAAGCTTGGCAGCAACGGACTCTGTATTTTTTCTACTCAAACAATAAACAATCCCTGATTGTCCAGGACGCTCTTTTATAAAGGCCAAGATTTGTTCGATCCGTTTTTGCCCAGGTTTTACGCTTAGGCTGATATTGGGGCGATCAAAAGAGGCAATAAAAACTTCGGGTTCTGTGAGTCCCAATTGAGTGACGATGTCACGGCGAGTTACCTTGTCCGCAGTGGCGGTGAGGGCAACGACGGGGATTTGTGGAAACTGTTTTTTTAGAAATTTGAGCTGGGTATATTCTTGTCTGAAATCATGTCCCCAAGAAGAAATACAATGCGCTTCGTCAATCGCAAAAAGATTGACGTTTATCTTTTGGAGTAAAGGGAAAAAACTTTGGGAAAGCATTTTTTCGGGAGAAACATATAAGAGTTGTAATCGTCCATGAAAAGCTTCTTCTTCGATATGGCGTTGCTCGCCACTACTTAAGCTGCTATTGAGAAAAGCTGCTTTTACCCCATTACTTCTAAGTGCTTCTACCTGATCTTTCATTAAAGAAATCAACGGAGAAACGACCACACAAGTGCCTTCCATCGTGATCGCAGGAATCTGAAAGCAAACCGATTTTCCACCTCCCGTAGGCATTAAAACGACTGTATCTTTTTTGTGGTAAATGTTTTGGATGATCTCCGACTGCATGGGGCGGAAGGCATCATAGCCATAGAATTTTTTTAAAGCTTCTCTCGCTACACTGAGGTTCATAATCACATAGTTTTTTGAATCTGCCCTAAAGAGGACTTATAGATTCTGGCATAAGAAAAAATAAGATTAAGGGGCTTAATCTCTCTATTTCTATCCTGCGGCTACAAAAATAGGAAAAAATGGAGAGAATAAAGTCTACTGATTGGTAAAGAAAAATGGATAGACAATAGCGACACATAGACGCAGAGTCTTTTTAAATTCCATAAAAGAGTCTGTGTTTTTTTTGAGAAATATTTATTGTTGAGAGCTAAGTGTTTGATTTTAAGAGCTTTGTGTCTAGAGAAAGATAAGTCAATTTCCACGGTAGACTTGTTGGAGATAGCGAAAATCTTCTAAGGAATAGTGGCGTCGGAAAAGTGCGGTGTAGCCTAAAATTAAGACCAAAGCAAAAAGACTAGCGATAAAAAGCGGGTCGAAAATAAGGGTATAATAAGCCCAGTCCAAAGCGCGCATGGATTTTTCTAGATTAAAAAAGTAGGCGCAAGAAAGGAGGAGGTAGCACCAATAGTTTTTTCGAAAATAGGCACAAAGAAT
>CAYQRA010000313.1:0-7736 GCA_964419315.1 uncultured Saprospiraceae bacterium
GGTAGTTTGACGGAATTATTTGGATTTTTCCTTGGGAGCATTTTGAAAAATCTCCGCATTATTTCCTTTTTCCTATTTCTTATTTTAGCTGGAAATACGCCTTTACAGGCCAATATTCCCATTGATAAACTAATCCTTCAGATTGCAGATTCTTTGATCCAGCAGCATCAAGAATACGACAAAGCTTCTAACCTATTGACGCAGTTTATCAAAGGGAAAGATGCCAAAACACTAGCACCCGAAGTATTGGATTTGCTGATAATCATCGAAATTGAGAGTTCTAATTTTGACAAGGCTCAACACCATATCAATCAATTGCAAGAGAATCCTCTTTATCTAAGTGATTATGATTTTTACTTTCGAACGGAACGTCTGAGAATCTATTTATACGTCATGTGGGGTAAACATGATTTGGCTATTTTCGGTGCCACTCAACTCATCATTGATGAAAAAAAGGAAGGAAACTCTTCAGATCGATTATACCATTTATACCATAATTTAGGTTCGGAATACCTCTGCTTAAGGCTAAAAAAAGCAGAAGTATATCTCCTAGAATCCATCAAGTACGCTCAAAAGATAAATAAGGTTAGTTATCCCACTTATAATAACTTGATTGATCATTACCTCATCAACGACAATTATGAGGATGCCAAAAAATACTTGGATATTCTGATCGCCTATTCCAACCAAGAAAATAAGCCTTATCAATATGTTAGTGCTAAAAGAAAAGAAAGTCATCTCTTAGCAAAAATTGGAAAAGGCAAAGAAGCAAAACGTATTTTGGAAGAGTGTCGCTTGCTTTCTTCTAAACATAATTTTCCTATTCCAACCAGCTCATTGATTTATGATTCCTACGCTTATCATGCTTCCAACCAAATCGATTCAGCGATATTTTTTGCAGAACAGGCACTTGCTTATGCTCTAGATAAACAGGAAAATGATTTTATAGAAATTTGCAGAGCCAACTTGTTTAAGTTGTATACCGATGGAGGATATTTTGAGAAAGCAGTAAGAACGCAAAGTCAAATTGACGCTACCAATTTTGCTTCGAATAGAATCTCTCAAATTGAAAACATTGCCTTTTTAGACAAGCAAGGTTTGGAAGTACACCATCAATCGAATGTTGCATTATTAGTTATTCTATCTTTAGGAGGAGCCTTGATTCTTTTTTTAGGGACTTATAAAAGCATTCAAAAAGCCAGTCGCCCCAGCCCTAGCTCTTCTCCAAAAAATCAAGAATTACTTAAGCAGTTAAGGATTAAAAATGAACTATTAACTAGAAAGGAATTGGCTTTTCAGCAAAACCTAAATTTTTTAAGACAGCTAAAAATTGATATTCGGCAACTCAATCATGACAAACCCAAACTAGCCAAGAATGTCAACCTCTTAATCCACAAAGTGAACGGCTCCATGCAGTTCCAATCCAAATGGGAAGAGCTCAGCAAATATTTTGCAGAACTATACCCTTCCTTCTGTAGTTTATTGAAGGACAAATATCCAGATCTCACAGATTCAGAAGTTCGCCATTGTATTTTCCTCAAACTAAATCTTAAAATCAATGAAGTCGCCCAAATATTGAATATTGAACCAACGAGTGTAAGTTCTGCCCGTTATCGACTAAAAAAGAAAGTTGATATTGATAGTTTGATGGAATTAAAGGAAGAAGACCATAGTCTTAAGCATTTGCCAAATTCCTCAGATTTTCATTCTCCTTGGAATAACAGTCTTCCCAATCCCAATTACTTAAAAAAGAGAATCTAACATCGCTTGGCATTCTTCATTCGAATAATCCATTATGGTGAAAGACACTAAAGAGTAGGTCTAACAAGCTTCTCAGCAATAGGTATTTCCCTAAAAAACAGTTCTTAAATGCTATGACTACGATAAGTTATCTTCCCTCGATCATTAACAATATCCAGACTTGCCAAAGGCTAGGATTTGTCTATCCTCCTACACTAATTCCTTAAACAATCCCTGCAAAATTTCTTATTTTTTCGTACTTTCACACACTCCATAAAGACCACCAAGATTCTAATAAACCGTTAAACTTCCTTTTTGACATGAAGAAGATTACTTTTTTCTGCTTACTCTACTTATTTACATTCCCTTCTTTCGCACAACTAAATATGGCTTTGGAGTCTACCGTTAGCTATGCTCCTCTCAAGCTGAATGATGTTTGGGCTTATGAAGCAGGTGGCTCAGAATATGCCCTAGTGGGTACCCGACAAGGAGTCAACATCTTAGACATTACCAATCCTGCTAACCCCGTAGATAAGGGTACTGCGACAGGGCCAACGACTGTTTGGCGAGACATCAAAACTTGGGGGAATTTTGCTTATGTCATCAATGAAGAAGAAGATGGCTTATTAGTGATCGACCTTAGTGGCTTCCCTGCCAGTATTACGAGTAGCGATTGGTTTTATTGGGAACCCAATATTCCCGACCTTGGTGGTGTGTTGAGTACTTGCCATAATATTTGGATCGACGAAAATGGCTATGGCTATCTCGCTGGCTGTGATAGAAATTCAGGAGGCGTTATTTATATCGACTTGTTTACCAATGCCGCTACTGATGGTACGCCGGTATATGTAGACAAAGGTCCTGCGGTATATGCCCACGATGTTTATGTAGAAAATAATATCATGTATACCTCGGAAGTTTACCAAGGAGATTTCAGCATGTTTAATGTTGCCAACAAAGCAGCTACCGTACAGATTGGTTTGAGTCAGGAAACCCCTTATAGCTTTACGCATAATGCTTGGCCCAACGGTGCTGGAGACGTTTTATTTACCACTGATGAAAGAGCAAATGCTTCGGTCGCAGCTTATGATATTTCTGATCCCAATGATATTCAATTACTAGACGAATTCAGACCTTTAGCAAGCATCAATACTGGCGTACTTCCACATAATGTACATGTCTTAAATGATTATTTGGTCATTTCTCATTATAGCGATGGAGTTGTCATTGTAGATGCTTCGGTTCCAGAAAATATGATCGAAGTAGGAAATTATGATACAGGAAGTTCCGGTTCAGGATGTTGGGGAGCTTATCCATTTTTGTCTTCGGGTACCATTCTGACTACAGATATCAATAATGGTTTCGCTGCCTTAACCCCCACTTATGTCAGAGCAGCTAGACTACATGGAAAAATAACAGATTCCTCAACGGGCGCTAATCTCAACGGTGCAAAAGTAGATATTGATGTGACGCAAGCCAATGTTGACTTATCAGATTTTAATGGCAATTATAAAACGGGGATTGCAAGCAGTGGTGTTTTCAACGTTACGGTTTCTCTAGCAGATTATCATACTCAAATTATTCCAGCCACTTTCACCAATGGTGTCATCACTACTCTGAACGTACAATTGGTGCCGATTTCGGTAGCCATCGACTTATTTGCTTTTGATGCCAGACAGGCCGCTAATGGTGCTATCCAGCTCGATTGGCAAGTTGGTACGGATGATCCATTTATCAGCATGGATGTTGAACGCAGTTTGGATGGTGTTCGTTTTATTAGCATTGATCTGCAAGAAGATGAAAATCCAACATTAGAGCCCAAAAAGTATCAGTACCTCGATGAAGAGGCACCTGCGGGTAAATTATATTATCGCCTTCGGCTGATCGAACCTTCTGGAGAATATACCTATTCTCCCATCAGAAGTGTCGATCATTCTTCTGCCGACCAAACCTTGATTCGCTTCTATCCAAATCCTATTCGCCCCGATGGTGTTTTGCAAATTGAAGCAGAAAACCTAGGTCGCGGAGCGGTCAATTTGGAAATATATAATGGCCTTGGTGCTTTGGTGGATCAGGTGCAATTGGAAGAGGGAGCACAGCAATGGACGTACCCTACTTCTAACCTTTCTAAAGGACTTTATTATTTGAAATTTAGCAATGATAATCGACTATTGCAGATGGAACGTTTGCATATCGTTTATTAAAAATCGTTTTTATACGAAGCTCGGAATCCATCAAAAAGAAGAGTAAAAGCAACTAAGCTTTTACTCTTCTTTTTGATTAGGACAAACACGGAATTTTTTAAGGCCCAAGAACCAACAAGTTCTTACCTCTAAACGTTAGAAAAGTAAACATAATTTATGAAGCTCTCTAGACAAGTCCTTAAAGTCCTTTCGATATTCGTACTACTGCTGCTGTTGCAATCCACTCTATTCGGTCAAATTATTACGGTCCGAGTTATGGAGTCTTTTGCTTATAAGCACCAATCTGATGCTTATAATTTTTACATCACCGAAAAACTCAAATACCTACAGATTAATCGTTTGGATAAAGAGGAACGAGTATTGAAATTCAACAATCATATTAAGGCTGTTTATGATTTTTTAGAGGAAAATAAACTTAGCTATACTATTTTGGCTACAGATCCAGCGATTCTGGAGAGAAACGCAAGACAGCCCATCAATTTGCAGCGTGTTGACATCAAAATTTCTAGTGACGCTAGTACCCGAGATAAAATAATGAATTATGTAAATGAGCAACCGGGACTAATTTTTAGAAATGCCCCATTGAAAGAGGACCTTGATGATTCGTTTATAAAATCTTGTATAGACCAACTGGCTGATAAAGCTAGAGCGGAAGCAGCAATTTATGCCCGAACTCAAAACAAATTACTCGGGAACATCCATGAGATGGAAATCATCCGACAAAAGGTAACTCAAAATTCGACTAGAAAAACTCCTGATAATCCCTCCAAGGAACCTTGGACTCATACTGCCATGTTTGAAATTAAGTTTAGCTTTGAAACTAAAATGAAGTAAAAACTTAGCCAAAAAAACTAACGAAATACAAGACCGCAAACTTGCTTTCTTCGTCGTAAAGCAAGACCTATATTATCTTTCCACTTAATCATCATAGTTCTGCTCAAAACTCTCCTTGACGTTCCCGTCTCGATCCACCACAAATTCCTTATAAGCATCCCCCGTCTCCTTGATCAAACGAGCTTCGCCATCTTCAAAGTCATAAACGGTATCATAGGCCATCTCGATCACCACCTTTCCTTCTGCATTGATAAAGCCCCATTTACCGTGTAACTTGACCGCAGCCATCCCCTCAGAAAAATGATTGGCTTGAGTATACGTAAAAGGGACCACCTCTTGCCCCGTTTTATTGATAAAGCCATAACAGCATTCCTGTTCCTCATTATACTTTCCGACTTTAGCCAAACCATCAGCTGTAAAATCAAAAGCTTTATCGAAGCGCGGGCGAATGATAAATTTGCCATATTTATTGAGGTAGCCATATTTGGAAAACACTTGGGCATAAGCCAGACCTTCACAAAAATCTCCAGCATCTTTAAAACGAGGTTCGATCACTGTTTGATCTTCCATATTGCGGTAGCCATAGATTGGAAAAGCCTCCAAATCTGTCGCTTCTTTGGCCAACTTAAGGTTGTCTTTTTTTACTTTTTCATTAAAATCCTCAATTCGCCCTTTAAACAAATCCATCACCATCGACATACTAGAACGAAATTTAAAATACCACTCCCCTTCTACCTGGATGACTTCTAAGTTGCTATGAATCTTTCCTCCTTCGGGGTCAAATACATTTTCCAAAATATATTCTACCAAAACCACTTCTCCTTGCTTTTCCATATTGGTAATCTGCATGGATTCCATCATGGCCTGCATCTTACCTTGTCCCACTTCCTGTACCCCTCTAGATAAAAAAGAAGCAATAAAATCCACCAAGGGCATCGCCTTCAATTCTTCCACAGAATCTACCGTAGGAAATAATTTTAGAAAACTATCGGACTCCCCAAAAGGCTCCATATGTTCTGCCAACCAAAGGATATTATCATAATACTCTTTGAGGTCTGGTGGGTAAAAATAATGATCCACCAGTTTTTTAAAATTCATTTGGTAAACTGCTTCCGTATATGCTCGTATTCTCTTGAGGATGTTTTCTTCCACTATTGTATTTTTTCTTTAGTCAAATTTAGTATTTTTTATTTTTTCAATGCGATCCAGACCAAAGAAGTTGTTTAAAAAATCGTTGGGAAAAGCTAAGGGCTATCTGGAAGGTAGTCCTTAGCTCGTTTTACAAATGGTATTTTGGAATCTTTTCTCTTATAAAATATTAGGAGCTATCTTCCATATCTATTGACACCCCACAAGTCTACAAGCATGAAAACTATGATTTTATTATTTTTAATTTGTAGTTTTCAATAAAAAACAAACTGTTCGTTACGACTTAAAAGTCGTAAACGGATCAAGGCTGAGGTCTCCGACCTCAATTCTAAGTAGGCTACAAATTTTACTCAACAAGGAGTGGTGTCGGTCGGGAGACCTACACTTAGATCCACTTATTACCTGCAGGTAATAGCGAACAATCAGTTTTTTATATTTTAAGGGCACTGTGTTTTTTAACAGAAAAAGGAGGTGGGGTATCAATAGACCTTCCAGATAGCCCCTACATTGGTTTTATGGAAATTGATTTTTTCACTAAGTTGATGGCATTCACCAGAAAGATAAACCCCATATTATCAAGCGGAGACAATCAATTCTTTTACTATTTCTAAACAACTTCATTATCCAAAATTTAACTTTAATATTTTTTTTACCTGCTAGTCCTGATTTTTTAGGCGAAAGCTATTAACTTGTAACTAAATTATTAGTTGATGCGATATAGTCTGATTCCTAAAATTAAATATTTACTTCGGCTCCTAATCATGCTTCCTGTAGCCCCCATTATCTATTGGCAGGGACAACGAATAAAAGCCAACATTCCTGATCTGCCGGAGGCAGAAAAAAACCGCACGGGTGTTATCGGTGATTTGAGTGGTGCCATCAATATCTTATGCCTTGGAGAATCCTCTATGGCTGGAGTGGGTGTTCTAGATCATCGCAATGGACTTGCCGGAGTTATTTCCCAGACCATTCATAAGCATCGCCAGCGAGGCGTCAATTGGACGGTGGTTGCTAAAAGTGGCTTTACGGCTCAACAAGTCAAAGAAAAATTATTGCCTCAAATCCCCAGTCAATTTTACGATCTCATCGTTATTGGACTCGGTGCCAATGATACCTTTCAACTCAATAGCCCCACCAAATGGCGCAGTTCTTTTTTGGAGATTCTCCAAAACCTTAGAGCGAAGCATGGCTCCGCAAAAATCGTTATTGCGAATATGCCTCCCGTCAAGTGGTTTCCAGCTTTCCCTCCCCTCCTTCGTTGGTTGATGACTGGACAGATTCGCCTATTAAAAAAATCCATTGAAGATTTTCCACAAAAGTTGGAAGGGGTCTATTTCCTAAAAGAATCCATTCGCATGGTCAAGCCCAAAAAATCGGATGGCAAGATCTTGCGACACCGCGATCTGTTTAGCGACGGCGTACACCCTTCCAAAATGGCTTATCGCATCTGGGGCGAACAAGTGGCCGCCTATATCTTAGAAAAAGTTTTGGTAAAAGCTTAAAGCCTAGTATCCTTTCTTTTTCAATATATTATTGAGCCCTGTCTTGTCTTCCTCAATTTGGCCTTTTTTTTGCCCTATTTTTACTAGGTCAGTGCTTTTCCATTGAAGCTGTATTCCTTCCAAATGGCCACTTTACCAACATTGTCCATCTATTTCCCCGATAGAATAAGGATTTTTCAGGAAACTCAAGCATCCTATTAAAGCCTCCCCAAAGATCAATTACTCCCTCCCATTTCAATTCCCTCCACTCATTTTTCCTCATAAAAATAAAAGAATGAAGCTCATATTACCAGTCGTTTTATTGCTA
>CAYQRA010000314.1:0-7713 GCA_964419315.1 uncultured Saprospiraceae bacterium
AAGATGGAGTTTTTCGTTTATGAATTACAAAAAACAATCAAAGCGAAAAAGCGCCCCATCGTTATCATCACTTCCAATAATGAAAAAGAATTACCAGATGCTTTTTTACGTCGGTGTTTGTTTCACTATATCCGTTTCCCAGAAAAGGAAACCATGCAAGCCATTATTGATGTACACTATCCGGGATTAGCGGAAGATTTGGTTCAACAATCCATGCGTCTTTTTTATGAGCTGAGAGATATCAGAGGGGTCAAGAAAAAACCTTCTACCAGTGAATTGATCGACTGGATGAAATTATTATTGATGGAAAAATTGCAGGCCGGAGATTTGGAGAATATCGACTTGACCGCTGAGTTGCCCCCTCACCTTGGCTCTTTAATAAAGAATGAACAAGATTTGAATTTGTTGCGAGAAATGTTGAAACGCGGAACACGTTACTAAAGCGCTTCTAGCATAAAACCACACCTCCCCATAACTCCTTGCCCCGGCTTGAGCACCAATAAACCATCTTTATTATTGAAGGCATCAATATTGCAAGTCATTGGTTCGAGGGCAATACTTTCTCTAGAAGGTAAAATATAGACTTGTAGGAAATTAAACTTTCCTTCTCCTAACTCTTGCCAATAACGGATTTGATATTTCTCATTTTTCAATAAGACACTAGCACGTGGCGCTTCTTCTGTAATCAAAAAGCCGGTATCAAATGCCGTATCTCCGATGGTTTTAAATTCTTGAAAATCTGTAAAAGGTGTTTTCACACCCGTTGGAATCATGAACTCGTCAATTTCAATGCGCTCTACTTTAGGCAATTGCAATTGTAGGTCATTGACGGTCTTTCCCAATTTAAAAAAGGGATGCCACCCCAAGCCCACAGGGATATCGACATTGCTAAAATTATGCAATCCAAAGGAAGCATCAAAGGATCCATTTTTACGAAAATAAAAAGACAAACTAAAAGCAAAAGCAAAAGGATAAGCAGGATTATCTCCAGGATATTCATAACGCAAATGAAGGTCAGCCTCTTCCTCGCCCAACTCTACCGAGTGAAGTTTCATTGCTACTTTACGACCAATTCCATGAATAGCATTTCCAGTAGAAGCACTATTGATAGGAAATTGATAAGAAGTCCCAGCGTGTTCGTATTCGCCATTTTTTAGGCGATTGGGAAAAGGATAGAGAACCGCACTTTTACTTTTAAAATTAGCCCGCATTTCTTCTACACTCTGAAAGCCATCAACTACCGATACTCCGCCAATAGTCACCTCTTGTAGATGACCGCCATGTGCTGGAATCACCGTCACACTATTCCCCTTCTCTCGATCAAATACTCGAAAGCTTTCAAAGTCTCCAAATTCTCCTTTTTCGTATTCGTACATTTTATTTTTTTAGTGGTTTCACAAATCCCTTGTATGAGTCAAAGGAGGATTTTTCAAGTAATACACCTATTCTTCAGATAATAATTTTAGCAACACCCCATTCGTCCAGCCAAAACCATCTTGCAGGGGATACTCTCCTCCTCCGGCTGGTAGACTTAGATCCACGACATTGTATTTTTCGGTCAACTTCCCAGTTTGTTGATAGACTTTTTTATTGAGCTCAAGCCAACGTGTTTTTATAGAATCCGCCAAAGCTGTGGCATTATAATTTCTCAAACCTTGAATGGTCATCCACTGCAAAGGTGCCCAGCCATTGGGGGCATCCCATTGTTGTCCTGTTTCGGTAGACGAAGTCACCACACCGCCGGGCTGTAAAAATTCTTTTTCGATAACTTCCGCCACTTGATTGGCCTGTTGTTGAGTACTCAAGCCAAAGTAAAGCGGAAACACTCCTGCCAAGCATCGCTTTGAGCTAGATTTTCTTTGCACATGGTCATAATCGACAAAAAATTGCTGCGCTTTATCCCAGCAATAAAACTGAATGGCATCAAAACGCTGTTGGCCTCTTTGCTGATAAATCGTGGCTTCTTCGGTATCACCATTCAAAGCATAGGCTTTGGCCAATACCGATTCTAGATGGAATAATAAAGCATTCAAATCTACGGGAATTAAATCCGTGGTATGAATAGACGCTAGATATTGACCATCTTTAAACCAGCGGCTACTAAAGTCCCAGCCAGATTCACAGGCCGCGCGAATATCTCTATACAATTTTTCGGCAGGTCTATCCAAACCTTTGGCCAATGCGAGGTCTTCCCGATAGGATTCAGGACGGGGCAAAGCGTGGTCATCCCAATAGCGATTGAGGATGGCGCCATTGCCCAAAAGCACCAAACGTCGGTGAGTGGGATTACTTAGGGAAAGATTACTTAATCCGTCCATCCAAAATTGGTATTCTTTTTCGAGCGCAGGTAGGTATTTTAAATAAACTTTTTCTCCTTTAGCTTCTGCTAAAGTCTTGATCATCAGGGAGAAAAAGGGAGGCTGAGAGCGGCCTAAAAAATAAGTCCGATTGCCATTGGGAATATAGCCTTCTCTTTCGATCATGGAGGAAAAATTATCCGCCATATTTTCGATCATTTCGATTTCTCCCGCAGCTTGTAAACCGAGGATTGTAAAATAACTATCCCAATAATAAACTTCTCCAAAACGCCCTCCCGGAACTACATAAGGTTTGGGTAAAGGCAGTAAAGTACTTCCTCCTTGTACATCCGCTTCGCGAGTCAAAACAGGCCAGAGCGCATTAATATGTTCGACGAGGCTACGAGTGGTATCACTGGTAAACTCGGAGTCGTATTGGACTGGCAATTCAAAATGCTCCTTTACAAAACGTGCAATATTAAAATCGGGGTATAATTTTTCTTTTTCAAAGCGTTTCCTAATTTCATCTGTGGGATACTTCGGCGTACAATCTACAAAGGTTTTGGAATCGGGAAAGACTTCTCCCAGTTGCACTGCTACGAACAAATCACCATAGCGTTCTTCGGGACTTAAATGTGCCTTATCCTCCTTAAACACCTCTAACTCAGGCTTCGTTTCCCGACAAGCCATCGCAAATAATAGCGCAAGAAGTAAGAGTGGATTTCGAATAGGCATATCCTGTTTTTCCTACAAAGAAAAGCAAAATATTCGATTTAAAGTTCCTTGTCAATTCTTAATTTATTCTTGGTGGTTTCCAGCATCAATTTTTCACTATTAAAACCCATTTACCCCATTGACTGTCGTGTACTTAAAACTGACTTTTTGGCTCGGGTGAATATGTTTAAAGGCCGATTGTACCATCAGGGTTCCTTCGTGAAATCCACAGAGAATCAATTTTAGTTTTCCCGGATAAGTATTGATATCTCCGATGGCATAAACACCAGGAATATTGGTTCGATAATCGCTCGGATCTACTTCAATGGCATTTTTAGTAATACTCAATCCCCAATCTGCAATTGGGCCCAACTTGGGGGAAAGACCGAAGAGCGGTACAAAATGATCCGTGGCTTGCACCACTTCTCCCAAGTCCTTTTGCTTGATCACTACATCGGTTAATTTTCCATTTCCTGCCAAGCCAACCGCCTGAGCTTCGGTTATCAATTTAATTTTTCCACGACCTGCCAACTGCATCACTTTCTCGACGGAATCTGGCGCTCCGCGAAACTGAGTCCGACGATGCAATAAAGTTACTTCTCGAGCAACGTCTGCTAAAAAAACCGTCCAATCCAAAGCAGAGTCTCCCCCACCCGCTAGGATGACTTTTTTATTGCGATAAAACTCTGGATCTTTAATGATGTACTCTACGCCTTTGTCCTCAAAGCGAGTTAGATTTTCAATGGGTGGTTTACGGGGTTCAAAACATCCTAAACCTCCTGCAATGGCAATCACCGGAGCTTTGATACTGGTGCCCTTATTGGTCGTTAATACAAACTGACCATCTGCATCTTTTTCAATTTGCTCTGCTCTTTCCCCTAGCGTAAAACCCGGTTTAAAAGGAGCAATTTGTTCCAACAAATTGTCAATCAGTTTTCCTGCCAAGATGGAGGGAAATCCGGGAATATCGTAGATCGGTTTTTTAGGATAAATTTCGCTGCACTGTCCGCCTGGTTGCGCTAAGGTATCTACTAAATGACAACGCAATTTTAGTAAACCTGCTTCAAAAACGGTAAATAATCCGACGGGGCCTGCGCCAATGATGAGGATGTCTGTTTGAATCATTTTCTTATTTATTTTATGCCCTTTGGGGCGATGTTTTTTTTATAAAATTAGGAGCAAAACATTTACGATTGTTTAGTCAAATTGAATATTCACTATTCAAGGACTGGATATTCAATATTCTCTATTGATACCCCACATCTTTTTTATCCTAGAAAAAAATATCAGCATTAAAATGTAATCCCGATTGTTCGCTATTACCTGCAGGTAATACGCGGACCTAAGTGTAGGTCTCTTGACCGAGCAAAACATTTACGATTGTTTAGTCAAATTGAATATTCACTATTCAAGGACTGGATATTCAATATTCATTTTACCGCTCTTGTCACTAGCCTTAGTTGAGGACCTTCAGTTCTGAGCTGTATACCAGAGCATACAAGCATCACTTGCGTACAAAATAATTGGGATGCAATCCACATTCCGTTCTTCCAGCATCTTTCCATCGACCACTGCGGCCTTCGCCTTTTTGAGTACAATGAGCACAGCCGATCGAACCATAGCCTTGTTCCTGCAAAGGATGTAGTGGCAATTTATGGAAAGATAAATGGTATAAAAGTTCTCCTTCGTCAAGATCAATCAGAGGGTGAAATTTTAGGATATCTCCTTGCTGTTCGAAAACCCGTAGGTGTGACCGAAAAGTAGTTTGTTTACTCCTCAATCCACTGATCCAAACTCGGTGTTGTGCGACAAAAGGTTCCAAGGGAACGACCTTATTGACACTGCAACACATCTTGGGATGATCTTTCCACCATTCTTGATCGCGGGTGATTCGATTCTCTTCTTCGCTTGGCAGGATATCGACTACTCTTAGATTGAACGCATCTGCTAATTGGTGTCGATAGGCAATCGTCTCGGGGAAGTGATAAGTCGTATCAATAAAATGCACGGTCTGACTTGGCCGAATTTGACTGATCAAATGCAGCAGGAACACGGACTTTGTCCCAAAGGAAGAAGTATACAAGACTTCCTTTTCTGGAAAATATTCGTATAGCTTTTCCAAACGTTCTCGAAAATTAAGTGGGGTGAAGATTTTATTTAATTCTTCTACCGATAAAGCTTGTGCTTGGGTGGCTGTTTGACTCCTATTTTTCATGCTTATTTTTTTAGGGGGATGGAACGCTCTTCTTCTACCAAAGAAGCAGTCAGCTCATTTAGCTGATGAACTTTAGAAGCAAAATCTCCTTGTAAGCGATCTCTGATGATTTTTAAATTTCCAATCAAGGCATTGATGTCTTCTGGTAAAACGCTTTCTAATAATTGGCGCATTCTTTTTGCCAGCGTTGGGGATTGTCCATTCGTAGAAATTCCAATTTTCAAATGCCCTTTGGTGACGATGGAGCCTAGATAAAAATCGCAGAGGGAAGGACTATCGGCTACATTGACCAAACGGCGATGTGCCTTTGCTGCGTTTCGTACTTCCTGATTGAGGGAGGCGATATCGGTAGCCGCAATGATCAAATCATGGTCGATCACATCATTGCTGGCAAAAGGTCTTTGTTGGATCCTAACGTCATAATCGCCTTTGGCTAAAAGGTGTTTTACTTTAGCTGAAATATCAGGAGCGACTAAAGTGATTTTAGCATCGGGGCTACTTTTAAGAATAAAGGACATTTTTTCAAAACCAACTTCTCCTGCACCTACAATCAGTAGCTGCAATTCATGTAGTTTGAAAAACACGGGATATAATGGATTTTTACTAGACATAGGTAGTGCTTTTTAAAAATTGATTTTTGTTTTTTGGGATTCGATGGCTGCGGCTAATTGTAATTCTGGATGTAGCGATACCACTTCGCCAAGAATAATAATTCCGGGGGTTCCCAAGCCCTGGCGTTCTACTTCTGCTTCGATATCCGATACGGTACCTAAGGCGACTCTTTCTTTTTTGGTCGATCCATTTTGTACCACCATTACCGGCAAATCTCCTTTCCCAGCCGCTTGAAATAATTGTACGATTTGTGGCAATTTTCTCATCCCCATCAAAATCACTACCGTAGCAGAAGATTGTGCAGCTCGCGCCACATCTGCGGATAATTTGCCCTCTTTCGTCGTTCCGGTCATCACCCAAAAACTTTGATTTAATCCTCTACGAGTCAAAGGCACTTCCTGTAATTCTGGAACGGCAATACAACTGGAAATCCCCGGCACCACTACCGTTTCGATATCAAAGGCTTTAGCAAATTCTAATTCTTCCTGCCCTCTTCCAAAGACAAAAGAATCTCCTCCTTTTAGTCGAACAACATGCCCATGAGTATAAGCCATTTGTACCATCAACAGATTAATCTGTTCTTGAGAGTAGGCATGTTTTCCAGCACGTTTTCCAACAAAAACTCGCTTTGCCCAAGGCGGTGCCTCGTCCAATAAGGCTTTACTGGCTAAAGCATCATAAAGGACTACATCTGCGCGATGCAAAGCCTGAAGACCTTTAACTGTGATCAATTCTGGATCTCCTGGGCCTGCTCCTACTAGGGTTATTTTAGCTTGATTTTTCATGATGTAATTTTTATGGTTCTTTGATCTATTCCGTGTTTTAAGTCAATCAAAAAGAAAAATAAACGCTTCCTTTTAGTCGCTTTTCATTCTTATTTTTGGTTGACCACGGAATTTATCAAAGAAGGTTTTATTGTGGGAGGTTGATAAAAATGGTTTTTAATTTTTCTTTAGAATTAGGCTTTATAATAAGCACCGATTACTAATTTGTCTTTTTCTCCTAAGGTTGAATTTCGGTAATCGAAAACGCGTTCCAAGAAAGCTTGGGCTTCCTCGCCAAAGGCTGTAGCAAATGCGATGCTAGGTTGATTTTTTTTCATTTGTAAAACCAAATCTGGGAAAGCTTTAGTGATCTTTATTTTATTGGTTTCCACAAAATGGGTTTGAAAATCTTCGATAATCCCCTTGTGGGTATTGCAACGAATGTCTTCACTTAGCAAGAGCCCTTTGGCTCCGATCACCAGAGCACTATAGCTGTGGTACACACTATCTCCCAAAGCGTTTTTGGCCAAAGTCAAGGCAGATAACTCTAATTTTTCACGCGCATCTTCCAAAATAATACTCACCAAATCCAAAGCCACTCCTGCACATTCTCCTACTCCAATCGCCTGATGATAAGCTTGCTCATTTCCCCAATCAATAAAATCCAAATCCAACAAATTATCCGTTGAAGCTAAAGGTTTTAGGAGGGTATAAAAAAAGCGTTTGCCTTTTTCTTGCACATAGTCATTGAAGTAAATTGGCGTCTCTAAATTTTCGTAATCGTCTAGAATAATGCGCAAAGCATCTGGAATTCTTTTGGTGGGTAATTTGATGACTTTCTCTGCAATAAAGCCCTTTCCATTTGGATCGACGCCGCCTCCCAAAACGACTTGCATGGCAGGCAATACTTTGCCCTCTTTTTTGATAGAACTTCCATGAAATCCGATATTGGCGGCCATGTGTTGACCACAGGCATTCATACATCCACTGATTTTTATATTGAGAGAAGAGGAAGTCACGAGATGTGGATATTCATTTCTGACTACTTCTTCGAGTGCCAAGGCGAGTCCGGTACTATTGGTGACGGCCAGATTACAGGTATCGGTTCCGG
>CAYQRA010000315.1:0-7707 GCA_964419315.1 uncultured Saprospiraceae bacterium
AGAGGAAGTTATTATTTCCAGAATCTTTGGCGCCACCAGCTCCAGCTGCGGGAGTAAGTGCAGCTACAGGAGGACCATAAGTTCCTTTTGCGACGCCATCTATATAACCGAGGATAGATTCGATTTGTGGGTCGGTCAAATTAGGAAAAGAAGTCATCACTGAGTTGTTGTACTCCTTATATAAGCTAACCGCATATTCATCGCCAGTAGCGATTACTGCCTGCGAGTTACGAATCCATTGGTAGAGTAATGCTTCTCGGCCTTCCCAACGCTCATTGATACCTGCCAATGCAGGACCAGTAAGCTTGTCCTTCATGTTTTTATTGTGGCAAGTTGCACAGTTGGCCTTAAAAAGGGCTTTTCCTTCGTCGAGATTAGCTTCCGCATGAAGTTGTAAAGAGAAGAATCCTAAAGTAAAAATTAGGAAAAATTTGAGGGTCAATGACTTTTTAATCATCATATGTTTTCTTTGAAAAAAGTGGTAATTCCACTTATTTTATTCTCAAAATAGAAATGTCATTCTTTTGTCAGCGCAAAAATACAATTCATGTGATATTTTAACAATAAATAACATAAAGGATAATCTATTTAGACACATTCTAAATAAACTCAATCCCCCCTTAAAAAAACAGAATAAAGGATATAAAAAGAGAATAAAGGTAACATTATAGCAAAATGGTATATTTTAGGTAGTGATTGAACTTCCTGCAATAAAAAAACCCATCTCAAAAAATCTGAGATGGGTTTTATTTTACCATTATTAAACCTATCGGACAGGCTCGATTAAAGTTTTTTTTGGAGGGAAAAAACTTAAACCAAGCTGTCTTCAACTAAAAACACAATTCCAATTTTTGAAATTCAACAACAAAACCATTCGTTGAATTTTCATTGAAACCATCAGAGCACCGTATGGAAGCACGCTGGCAATTTCAAGATAACACAAAAGGAAAGCTGGACTTTATTCCAATTTGGCTAAATCTCTAACCAAAATACTTTTCCGAGTAAAATAAATCATATTCAATTTCTTTAGTTCATTCAATACAGAAGTAACCGTCTGTCTTGAAGTACCTGTAAGGTTTGCGATATCCTGTTGAGTCAAAGAATGCTTGATCAAGGTTTCAAAACCAACTTGACGACCTCTCTTAGAAGCTGATTCTTTGATAAAATCGATGATACGTGTTCGAGCATCTTTAAAGATTAAAGATTCTAAACGATCCTCCACTTTGCGGAGCCTACCACCGATCATATGAAGAACATTAGTAGCCAGTTGGTGATTGGAACGCATCAATCTTTGGAAGTCCTCTACTTTAAGAGAAAAGTATTGACAATCCTGATTCATGATCCGGGCAAAATCTTTTCGAGAGTCCTCTCCCACAATACACATTTCGCCAAACATGGCCATCGGATGTAAAATAGCTTTGATTACTTCTTTACCATCTGAAGAATGAGACCCAATTTTAATGGTTCCTTTGAGTAGGAAGAAAATTTTGTCAGAAGAATCTCCAGGAACATAGAGATAAGAGTATTTGGGCCGCTTTTTAAACTCCACCATCTGACTCAATAATTTTTTTTCTTCTGCACTAAAGCTTGAAAATAAAGGGAACTGCTCAAGGAAGGTAAATTTTGAAGTAATATCCATGACTATTCTTTTTGGTTTGCAAATGTATTATACGCTCATAAATCCGGGTAAAAAAATTCTTTGTTTTCTATAAAAAACCACATTTTCTTGCCGCATTTCTATATTAAAGACACAAATATTTGGCTCCCCCCCTACGTCGAAGCATTTTTTTATTAATTTTTTAATCCTTTATTTACAAATGGAATAATGGCGACTAAACAAATAAGCATCAACACTTCACCTACAAAACAAAAACACCTGTAAATCAATGACTTACAGGTGTTTTCGTTTTAATAAGATATTTTACAGCGAAATTTTTATTCTTTAGAATTATTTAGAAAACAGTTCGTCTAAATATCCTTTTCTTGTAAATTCATTATATTCCATGTGACAAGGTCCTGTACCTGACCGCATTATGCTTTTACAAGTAGTCCCATCCGATCTGGTAGATTCATCGTGCCCTCTTTGAAGCGAACAATGCCCCAATTCGTGGAAAATAATTTGTTCTTGGGCATAACGAGTAACACTCCCCCAAGTATCAAAATCAATTAGAATGCTATTATTATCTTCTGGATTATGCTGGCAAGTACCAGCAGGTGGGCGTGGTCCTTCGAGTTCTCCTTTCCCTTTGTTGCTATAAGATATGGTAACCCCTGAATTGGCCAACTCAATACTATCTCCCCTTTCAGCAGATGCTTCCTCAAATAACTGAAGGTAAGGCCAGAAATCTTTTTCCACCCCCGGATATTCTTTTTCTGCCACTAATACCATCTCTTGCTCCTCACAAGAGGTCGTACATAAAAGCAGAAATGGAGATAAAAACAATAAAAAGCGCATAATTGGAAGACTTTTATTTGAAGTCGTTGTAAAATGGTGGTTGAAATTAGTTGTAAGTGCCTGCTGGCAAAGTAAATCATCTATTTATTATGGTTCTCTGATGAAAAGAGGCTTCTCCTGAAATCAAATACCACTTATAAGAATAGATGTATTGTGAATATTACGTTAAAATACAAAATATATTTTGTGCTACAACAAGTAGCTAGACCAAAAGAGCCTGATGTATATCTAACGTCTGAGGACTACAGAATCTATGTAAGTGCTGTAACCAGAAAAATTTCCTAGACCATTTTCAACATTATTGAAAACAATAACCGGTTCAGAAAAAGGAGATTCTTGAGCTAAAATTTGTCGAGTATAAGTAGAATGAAATTTGTAATAATCTGCTGAAACGGAGCGAAACAATACATTCAAGCTATTGACTAATCTAAAATTAGCATCAAAAGCGATCGCCGCTCTAAAAGGGATGACTTTTTCCTGTCCATCAAAATCGGTATCATCAATGAGAAAACCATTTTCTTGGGCCAATTCAAAAAATGAAGGATCCTGCGTATCAGTCAAAAACACTGGAGCTAAGAAATATTCTTGATCTTGGATAAGGATGGTATCCCCTTCAATAATTGTAAACCAATCTATCGGAAGAATCGTCTCCGCAAAATGATAATAATTTTGAACTGCTAAGGGGTCTTTGATGGTAATCGAACCATAAAAATTATATAAAGTCTCTCTACGATCCTGACTTGGGCGAGAAGAAATGACGCTATCCAATTGAGCATTGATAATCGGTACCGGGTCGGGCGCCATACTTGCTGCTCTAATTTTTGGAAATCCATCCGCTTCGACTTCTAAAGTATAGGTAGATCCCAGCCTGGGTTTAAAAGTAGATTGATAGAAAGGCCTATTTGGATAAGTTCCATCTGCGGGTACTAGACTCATGGATCCAACCTCTCTTTCATTGATCAAAATTCGAACTTTGGCGTCGGAGACATAAGTAGTAGTATCTCTTTGCAAGGGTCGTTCTTCCGATAGAAAAACTTTAAAAAAATCATCAGAAGAAAAATTGGCATCCACAACAATCTGTGGATTTCCAGCATCAGGCACAATGTCTATTGGTTCTTCGCAAGCAGGAAGAATTAAAAAAAGGGCAAGAAAAAGGCCTACGGATATTCTCATTATTTGGCTTTCTGCTCGGATTCGCGCTAAAGTTTTGTCAAAAACTTCTCAATATTAAAGAGAAAACTGTAAAAATGAGCATTTCGCTGCCTATTAAAAGGGTTCATCTCCTTTGAGGACTTCCTTAGCGGCTTCTTTTTTCCAATTTTTCAGGTTGACCAAATAACTAATCTGTGGCAATAGAGGAATCAGGCTATATTTTACAAATACTCTTTGATCAGGATCAATATTGGAAGGCTGTAGGTTGATAAAGAGTGGATTTTTCCGGTTATAAAGGTTAAAAACACCTGCGCTGATCTTCTGAGTCCCCCAATTTTTATTGATGTAAAAATTGAATCCAATATCGAAACGATGATAAGCTTCCATTCGATAGGCATTTCTAGCACCATATTGATAAACCAAAAAAGGAGATTGATTAGCAGGGTTATCTAAAGGAGAAAACAAGGGATCAGCAAAAGAAAAATTTATTTCTTTTGGAAAATACTCGGTAACAGAAGTAGGTAAAGTAATCCCATTACCCGTCCCGAAGACCCAACTTGCAGAAATCTCAACTCCTGGAGAGTGGCGATGAATCGCAGCCATTTTGATAAATAATCGGCGATCATATCGAAAATCAAATTTTTGCCCAGAAGAAATTTCATCAAACTGCCTTTGAGACCAAGCCAAGGTAGCACTCATCATCCCAGTGGTTTTTCCTTTCTTTTTAGAACCAAAAAGTTCGAGGCCATAAGCCCAACCTTCTCCTACCGCAACGTTTTCTTCCCAGTTTTCACTATCAATAAAATTAAATAAGGTCCCTTCTTGATAAGCTAGAACATTATTCATTTTTTTATAGTAACCTTCTAGACCGGCTTGCCAGACATTCCTTTTGCTAGCATATTTGACTCCTAAAACACCCTGCCAAGCATCTTGGGGTTTGACCTCATCATTGGAAGCCACCCACAAATCCGCTGGTAATCCAATCCCTGAGCGAGTTAAAAGATGCAAATGTTGGCGCATAGTAGAAAAAGATAGATTGAAAGCCCAATCATTCATTATAAAAAACTGAGCAGATAAGCGAGGCTGTAAAGACAAATAGGTTTTTTCTCTTTCTCTAAAGTAGGAGCCATGAAAACCAATATTCAAACGCAATTCTCTTCGAATCACAATTTCATCCTCAAAATACAAGGAGCCTTCAAAAGCCTCAATAAATTCATCGCCAAAGAGCTGATCTAATTCGGAGATTTCACTTTCAAAGGCAAAACCAATTTCATTATTTTGGTTGACCGAGGCGACTCTAGGTTGAAATTTGTGTCGGGTAAAGTTGGTACCAAAACGGACATAATGAGCAGGAGTTGGGATAAAATCAAAATCCAGTTTTATCGCTAGATCTTCAATTGCAGATTGGTATTGGTTGGCAAAGAAAAAAGACTGGGAAGTCGTATCACTGCTTTGGTCTTTTAGCCCTGTAAAAGACTGAGAATTAAAGTTATAGCGACTAAAAGTAGCCGTAGTATTCGAAAATAGTTTTTTTCCAAATTCATGATTCCAACGAAAGGAGGCAATATTATTCCCCCAATCGAGTAATTGCCCCGATTTGTAAGTAAATAAGAATAAAGACTCTTCTCGTTCATCTATGAAGTCATCTCCACCAGAATAAAAGCTTAGGAAAAGTTCATCTTTATCAGAAACTTCAAAATTGACTTTGGCATTCAAATCATGATAAGCGTAAGTAGAAAAACCATCCACCTCATTTTGTCGGTTCAAATTACGGGTAAAGGGTTTCATAATCAGATCGAGGAAGGAGCGACGAAAAGAAATAAACAAAGAGCTTTTATCTTTTTGAATGGGACCTTCGATAGACAGCCGAGAACTGATGAGTCCCAATCCAAACTCTGCTTCCCATTGTTTTTTATTACCTTCTTTGGTTCGCACATCCAAAACGGAGGACAACCTCCCACCATAGCGTGCCGGAAAATCCCCTTTAATTAAAGAAGAAGAACGAATGGCACTAGAATTAAAAATAGAAAAGACACCAACCAGATGAGTGGCATTGTAAACCGGTACTCCATCTAATAAGATCAAATTCTGATCAGCATTTCCACCACGGACAAAAAGCCCCCCTACTCCATCGCCACCAGATTGCACCCCAGGCAATAAAAACGAAGTCCGCACCACATCGGTCTCTCCTGCCAAGGAAGGCAATTTTTTTACTAGTTGCAGACCAATTTCATCCCTACTAATATTCCCAAACTTATCTCGAGCGATAGAGTCCCTTGCAATAACGACCACTTCCGCAAGGGTCAAAGCTCCCTTTAAACTGATGTTGATTAAGGTATCTTGCTGGAGGTCTAGTTCAATGGTTTGGGTTTCATATCCCAAATAACTAAAACTTAATTTTGTTGCTCCTTTAGGTAAAGTCAGACTATAAAAACCATAGACATTTGTGGAAGTTCCTCGATAAGATTGAGGATCATAGACGTTAGCTGCGATTAATTTTTCTCCATTAAAATTGTCTTCTAAATAGCCTCGGATGGTATACTTTGGTAAATACGCTTTGGGGCGAACAAATAAGACTACCTGATCTCCAATCAGACTATAGGTTAAATCTGTTTTCTTCAATAAATCTTGAAGGATGTATTTGATACTTCTATTTTTGTAGGATTCATTGACTTTTTGAGCGGAAATACTCGGTAGGTTGGCATAAGAAATATTGACTCCAGAAGTTATACTCAATTCAAAAAGTACGTCTTCCAAGCCTTGATTATTGGTAGAGAAATCTACCTTTTTATCCAGAACAGATTGTGCATTAAGACAGTTGATCAAACCGTTGATCAAAAGAAAGAGACCTATAATAATTATTCTTGTTCCTTTGGGCAAAATAAAGTTTTTCTCAGACAATGGTTCTTTATCAAAGTAAACGTTTTTCCCTATGCTTTTGCTGTGGCTTAAGGGAGAAGAATTCCAATTTAAAAAAAAACCTTATCCCAAGTAGGAATAAGGTTTTTTTATTTATCGGGAATTGAGAAATTATCTACAAGAGCCTCCTTTAAGCCGATAATTGCGTTGGTTTACTTGTTCCAATTCCATTCCATAAGCCGTACCGATGGTTTGCAAAACTACTTCGAGTTCACTATCTGCAAAGGGAGAAGTAAACCCACATTGATACATCTTGGGATCACTCAATTCTATATTGATCTGGTAGTAACGTTCTAAATCTTTCAATACTTTTTGCAGAGGTGTATTTTTGAAACGTAATGCCTTGCTTTTCCAAGAGATGGCATTTAGGCTCTGGTCTTTTTCCTTTAGCATGGATTTGGACTGGTGCTGATAAACACCTTTATCATTGGCCTCCAAAAACAATTCTTCCTCATTCAACTTATTTTTAAAGGACACTTTTCCTGTTTTCACTTGAACTTCTGTGAATCCTTCGTCCTGCAAAGCTCGAACATTAAAAGAAGTACCAATTACTTGCACTTTTGTATCCTCCGTTTCGATAATAAAAGGTTTTGCAGGGTTTTTAGCAACTTCGAAAAAAGCCTCTCCCTTTAGAATAGCTCTTCTTTCAGAGCGATTATTGGGATTATCAAAGGTAAGACTACTGTTTTCGTTTAACCAAACAATACTTCCATCCGTCAATTCCACTTTATCCTGCTGACCTGCGGTGGTGCTTACGATAAGGGCCTTACTAGAGGGTTGTAAAAAGTTACGGGCTACGAATCCAATAGACAAAACAATGGCAGCAGCTACTGCCAGACGAAGAACCATTCGTGGAAACATTGAGACCCGTTTCGCAGTAGTTGCTTGAGGTACTTTGGGACTATTGGCTTTGCGATCAGCTGCTATCCGAGCTTGCAATTTGCTAAGTCCAGAAGCAACATCAGGTTGAATTTGCTTGTCATATTGACCAGACCATTCCCAGGTTTGCCGAATAGCATCAGCAGAGGACTGGTTGTCCGCAGATTCTTGCTCCCAAGTTTGCAAATCAAGGGATTGCTCAGGGTCATTTTGCCCTGTTAGCTGTTTGATGATTGATAGTATTCTATTTTCTTTCATTGTGGTTTGACTTTCCTGTCTGACCAATGGACACTAAAATATAA